>JBNASR010000020.1:0-2358 GCA_049717425.1 Microgenomates group bacterium
ATAATGACTTTTGGATGATTAACTAATAAATGGTTTAGAATCAAAGTCTTCAAATCAACATCTTTTTTATAAGTTGAAGTCAAAACCTCAATCTCATCCATAATTTCTTTCTCCTCCTCAAGCACATCCAAACCCACTCCCTCCAAAATCCCTTTTTCAAGCCCTAAAACCAAAGCTTCAGTTTCAATCAGACCACCTCGAGCAGTATTGATAAGATAACTGCCTCGTTTAAACCACTCAATATTTTCTTTATTGATAAGATGATGAGTCTGCCTGGTGTAAGGTAGATGAAGACTGACAATATCGCTTTGGGAAAGTAAAGTTTTTAAATCAACAAACTCAAAACCCAAATTTTTTGCCAACTCTTGTTTTTGACTTCGATTATAAACTAAAATCCTCATCCCAAATCCTTTGGCAATTTTGACAACTTCAATACCAATTTTTCCCAAACCAACAACTCCAATGGTTTTGCCAAAAAGATCAATGCCACGTATATTTTCATGATTAAAATCAAAGTTTTTCGCTTGATTTATTGATTGATAAATTTTTCTTGTTAAAGTCAAAATCAAAGCAAAGGTGTGCTCGGCCACTGTGCGTGAACCATACTCAGGTACATTGGCAACCAAAATATTTTTTTGTTGACAATATGATACATCAATATGATCAAAACCGGTTGAGCGAGTGGCAATAAATTTTAAATTTGGCATACTATCAATCACTTCTTTTGAAAGCTGGGAATAAACAAAAGTAGAGACAATTTCTGCATCAGAATAGGTTTTTACATTATCCAAACTCAATTTCTCCTCAACCGAAACTGCTTCTGGAAAATTTTTTTTTAATAAATCTCTCTCCCAACTGGCAACTTCAAAAAAACAAAGTTTCATAATTTAAATTATAAAAAAACTTGAGCCAAATCAAAAAGAGTTTTTTCTGGATTATCAGATAATACAAAGGCTGATGATAAAATCACTCCTTTGGCTCCCAAATCAAGCGCTTGCTTGATATCTTCAGGTTTTGAAATTCCTGCACCAATAATTAAAGGATGTCTTAAAACCGAGACTAACTTTTTAATATTTTCTTTTTCTGAAGTTAACAAAGGAATACCACTTGAAATAAATTCTTCTTTTTCATATGAGATAAAATCTGGATCAAAAGAATCAAATTTGACAACATCCTCAACTGTCTGACCAATGACAATATTTTCAAGATCATATTCTTTTGCTTTTTCTAAAGTTTTTTTAACTAAATCATCAGAAAGTTTGTGTTCACTGTGATTGATGACAACACCAGTGGCTCCGGCTTGTTTGACAGCATAAGCTGAAATCCATCCCATATGACGACCTGGATCAATGGGATCAATATGCTGGGCCCAAACCTCAATCCCCACCTCTTTTTTTATCCGATAAATATCAGTCGCCTGCACTACTGGAATAATTCTTACTCCAGTTTTTTCTCTGACATTTTTGACAATTTGACAAAGTCTCAATGCCGCCTCCCCTGTTGCCTCTCTATAAGTTTTAAAAGAGAGAATGATCATAAAAAAAATTATAAAAGAAAATTAAAAAAATAACCGATAAAAATTATTCCAATTGCCACCACTCCAAAAAAACTAATTAAAAGTTTTGTTTTCATGGCTCTTTTTAAAATCATTGCTTCAGGTAAAGATAAACCAACAACCGCCATCATAAAAGACAGGGCCGTGCCCAAAGGCACACCTTTGGCAACCAATGCTTGAATTATTGGAATCACACCAACGGCATTAGAATATAAAGGTATCGCCAAAACAGTTGCCACTGGCACTGACCACCAAGAAGTATTTTTTAAATATCTTTCAAAAAAACCCATTGGTACATAACCATGGATTAAAGCACCTAAACCTACACCAACTAAAACATAAATGAAAATTTTTTTTGTTATGTCCCATCCCTCTTGCCAAAATTTATTTAAAAGTTTAAAAAAAGGCTCTTTTTTAAAACTAACTGAGTCTATTTTTTTGTTTTTTGAAGCATAAATTATCTTTTTTAAAGCCTCATCAATCTCCTCCTCTAACCCCATCTTGCCCAAAACAAATCCGCCAACTACACCAACTAAAACACCGGCTAATACATACATTAAAGTAATTTTTAAACCAAAAAGGCCAATAAAAATCGCAATTGAGGCTTCGTTAACTAAAGGTGAAGTGATTAAAAAAGCTAAAGTTACCCCCAATGGAATTCCAGCTGACAAAAACCCGATAAACAAAGGAATTGAAGAGCAGGAACAAAATGGAGTAACTACGCCAAAAGCTGAAGCCAATAGATAATCAAAACCATACCAACGTCTTCTAGTTAAAAAATCGCGAATTTTCTCAGTTGGCAA
>JBNASR010000020.1:2458-9667 GCA_049717425.1 Microgenomates group bacterium
GGTTTAAATCCAACCATCACTGGTTTGCCATCAATGGCTAAAACTGGTGATTGCATTATTCCCATTTCAATGATTTTAGAAATGTCAGTAATATATTCCACCTCATCTTTTAATCCCAGCTCCTCAACTGCCTGTTTTGTTAACTCATAAAGCGCCTTACAGGTAGCGCATCCTGAACCTAAAACCTGAATTTTCATAAGATTATTCATTTAATAAACTTTTAATAATTGCCAAAAACTTTTTTCCTTTTTCCGTTAAAAAATATCGTTTAAATTTTCCTTCTTGGGAAAAATTAACAAAACCTTTTTCTGATAAATTTGATAAATGATGGGAAATCAAAGTCTGGGAAAAACCAGTTAATTTTTCCAGATCACAAACACAATGAGGATTTTCCAATGCTTTTAAAATAGCAATTTTTGAGGCAACAGATAATTCTTTTAAATCATTTTCCAATTGCTGACAATGCTTAAAATTTATTTTTTGATGTTTTCTCTGACAACCACAAGTAAATTGATAAGGCATAAAATTTTTAATTTTTAATCAACTCTATTATATATGAATGATTATTCATATGTCAAGTCCATTTGAATTTTTATCATTTATTCTATTTTTCAATATAAAAAATTGTTAAAATTTTAAAATGAAGAAAAAATTTTATTTTGTCCTTTCAATATTTTTTTTTGTTATTTTTATTATTTTTTCATATTTGGTGAAAAAAGATTTTTTTGTTCAATTTGATTTTGATACAACAGTTAAACTACAAAATCATATCCCTAAAAAATTAGATCCTTATCTTTCAATATTATCTTTAATAGGTAGTTTTGAAGTTTATAGTTTATTAATTTTAATTATTGTTTTAGTAAGAAAAAAAATATTGTCTTTGTTAGTATTTTTACCTTTTGTTTTTTCTCATATAATTGAGATTTTTGGCAAATCTTTTTTGCACCAGCCACCACCACCTTTTTTATTTCACCGCTATGCTTTGTTTTTTAACTTTCCTTCCTCTTATGTTCAACCAGGATATTCATATCCATCAGGCCATTCTTTAAGAACTATATTTGTGATAATAATCTTGTCTTTTCTAATAATTAGATCTAAGATAAAACCTTTTTGTAAAGTGATTTTATTATCTTTTCTTTTTGTTTTTAATGTTTTAATGCTTGTTTCTCGAGTCTCTTTAGGCGAGCATTGGACAACAGATGTAATTGGTGGTGCTTTTTTGGGTGCAAGCGCCTCATTTTTTGCTTTATTATTTTTATAAAATTATCTTACTGTCCAACCACCATCAACCACCAATACTTCACCCGTAACAAAATCTGACTCATCTGAGGCCAAATACAAAGCCGCATTAGCAATATCTTCAGGCTCACCTAACCTTGGATAAGGCGTTTGATTTTCAAATCCTTTTTTTGTCATTTCATCCTCAAGCATTCCCGCAGTCATCTCAGTTCTAATCACTCCTGGAGCAATACAATTAACATTAATTTTATTTTTAGCATACTCTAAAGCTGCCTCTCGGGTCAAAGCAATCACACCTCCTTTTGAAGCACAATATGGGCCAATTTGATCAAAACCCACCAATCCAGCAATTGAGGCAATATTGATAATTTTACCTTTACCATTTTTTAACATCTCAGGAATGACCCGCTTCATTCCATAAAAAACTCCTTTTAAATTAATATTGAGAATATCATCCCAATCTTGATCAGAGGTCTGATGAAGAGGACCAAAGCGAACAATCCCTGCATTATTAACCAAAACATCTACCTTTCCGTAAGTCTCCACTGTCTTCTTAACCATATTATCAACATCTTCCCATCTTGACACATCAGTTTGAATAAAGATTGCTTCACCTCCTTGATTTTTGATCTGAGCTACAGTTGCCTCGCCTTTTTCCACTCGACGATTGGCAACCACTACTTTTGCTCCTTCTTTAGCAAAAAGTACTGCTGTTGCCTGACCAATTCCTGAACCAGCTCCAGTAACGATAGCTACTTTATTTTGAAGTTTCATAGTATTTAAAAAAAATTTATAATTAAATTAAGAATAGCAAAATTTTATAGATAAAAGCAATTTTATTTTAAAAATCTTGGTCCTCTAAAATTTTTGTTATTATAAAAATATTGCTTTTCATTTTGAAAAAATTTTCTCATAAATCTTTTTTGATAAAAATACCTGTTTAAGTTAAAATAATCTATTAAATAAGCACTTAAAAAAATTATAAAAATATATCCTAACACTAAAAACCATAAGTTTTTTCTATAAGAAAATTCATATTCGTTAAGCAATTTTATGCCAAAAAATATTGACAACCCCCCCAATAAAATTAACCACCAAGGATAATTTATTAAAATCATCAAAAGTCGGTACTGATACATTGGTCCATAATGAACACGCAGTAAAAACAAAATTAAATTAATAATAAAAATTGAAAATAATGTCGATAATAAAAATCCAATAAAAAGTAAGAGTGATCCTAAAATAAAATACCATTTAGGTTTCATTTTGATTTCTTCTTTTTTAATTTTCTCCATTATTTGTTTTTTTAAATTTTGTTTTGGCATAGTTTTTTTAAAAATTTTTTAGCTCGAGACAGCTTTGTTGCTACTGTCCCTGGTGGAATTTTTAATGTATCTGAGATCTCCTCATATGATAAATTTTCAAAATAATAAAGTAAAATAATCTCTTTATAATCTAAAGAAATCTTATCAAGGCATTTTTTTAAAATTTTTTCTATTTCTTTTTTTTCAATTTCCTCTTCAATGTCTTTATCATCAGCTATTATCTTTAACTGATCTTTTAAAGATAATGTTTTTTTATATTTTTTAAAAAAATTTACTACCTGGTTATGAGCAATCCTAAAAAACCATGAAGAAAATTTTTTCTTTGTGTTAAAACTATTTAAATTAATAAAAACTTTTATAAAAATTTCCTGAACAATATCATCTAATTCATCTTTTCTATTTATTAAATAAAAAACATATTTTTCTAGTTTTTTTTGATATCTATCAATTAAAATCTCAAATAAATCTTTATCAATTTTAATTTTTTCAACTAATTGTTCATCAGTCAAGTTTTTCATATTTTGCTGCCGGCAGCATTTCGAAATATTATTTATTATAACCTCTTCCTACTCCTCTTTGTCCACCCTGACCTAATCCAACTCCCAGACCTAATTCTACTTTTATTTTATTTGCTTCATTAACTTTTCCCTGAATCATAAGATTTCGCATTTCTACAAATTTAGAAAAATTACTCGCATTAATTTTTGCAGTTATTGGTCGATTACCCATTAAGTTTTTCCAAGCATTATAATCTTTTTTTTCAAAAGCTTTTAACATTGCTTCATGCCTTTGTGGATCATAATTTGGACCAACTTTTGTTGGATCGCCTCGATAAGCTAAGGTATTTTTAGCTACAAAAGCACCAAACACTAACGCTAAAATTCCAGTAACAATAATTGTTTTATTCATATTTTTTTCACCTCCTTTCTAATAATTAATACAACATACTTAAAAATTTCTTTCACTTTTTATGAAGTATTAGTTTAAAAGTTTAAAATATATGAAAGATTTTTTCTTTTCTTTCTGGTTTTTTTGAGTCCATTTCCAAAATTTTTTCTGGGGCCTTTTCATAATCGCCAATTTTTCCCAAAGCAATCATCACCCAAGGAGTATGATCTTTACTAACAAATTTTTTAGCTTTTTCTTTATCAAAACCTGCCATTTGATGAGAATAATAACCTAAAATTTGCGCCTGATAGACTAAACTGGCCACTGCTTGACCTAAATCATATTGAGCATAAAAATTTTCACCATAGTTATCTTTTTCAATAAAACAAGCTAAGATTAAAACTGGTGATTCTTTTGCCCAATCATTGCCTTGCAAAAGGGTCGATGATAATTTTTCAAAGCCAATTGTTCCTTTTTTAGCAACATAAAAATACCAGGGTTGGCGATTATATGATGATGGCGTCCAACGAGCAGCCTCAAAAATAATTTCTAAATCTTTATCTGGAATCTCATCTTGAGAAAAAACTCTTGGACTAAATCTTTTTTTAAAAAATGAAGCAATTGACAACTGAGTCTTTTGAGTTTTTATTTTTATTAAGTCTTGAGTTTTCATAGACAATAACTTATACTTAATTTGTAATAGTTATATATTATAATTATTAAAAAATATGAATGCAACTGAATTTTCATTGCCTGATCAAAATGGAAAAATTCACTCCTTGAAAGATTATCAAGGAAAATGGATACTTTTATATTTTTATCCAAAAGATGATACTCCCGGATGTACTAAAGAAGCATGTGGTTTTCGTGATCATCTTAATCAATTAAAAAATCACGACGTTGTAGTTCTTGGAATCTCTGCTGATTCAGTTGAGTCTCACAAAAAATTTGCTCAAAAATACAATCTTAACTTTCCTCTTTTATCAGACGAAAAAAAAGCGATTATAAAAGCCTATAATGCCTGGGGGAAGAAAAAATTTATGGGAAAAGAATATGAAGGTATTTTGCGAATTAGTTATTTAATTAATCCCAAAGGTGAAATTGTTAAAAAATACGAAAAAGTTAAGCCCGAAACCCACGCTCAAGAAGTTTTGGAAGATATTAAAAATTTAACAAATAAATAATGTTGAATTATAATAATGCGGTCGCATATAAATATAGCAACATATGATATGAATAACCAAAAAATAAGAAAAAATATTTTAGATAATAGTTTAAATAAATACCATATACCAATACAAAATTGTCCTTTATGTGGAAAAATTATCTCAGCTATGCCTGGCACTCGCGATGCTATCTGTAAAAACTGTGGCTTTAAAGATCCTTGTTGTGAATAATAAATATGATATAATTTAATTAAGTTTCCATGTAAATGAAACTTTCATCCAAAAACATCCATCTTGGTCTTAAAGAAACTGATTCTGTTTTTGGTTCAGTTGTTCCTCCAATATATTTAACCTCAACCTATATTTTCAAAAATGCCAAACAAGGAGCTGATCGTTTTTCTGGCAAAGAAAAAGGAATGATTTACTCTCGTTTCACCAATCCAACTGTTGATTTATTGGCAAAAAGAATCGCTGCTTTAGAGGAGGCTGAAATGGGAATAATTACAGCTTCAGGGATGGCAGCTATTTCTTTGGTTTTGCTGCATATTTTAAAAAAAGGCGATCATATTTTGTCTCACAAAGTAGTTTATGGAGGCACCTTTGAATTTATTAATCGGATTTTACCTCGGTATGGTATAGAGGTGGATTTTGCTGATTTTAAAAATGAAAAAGAAGTAGTTTCTAAAATTAAAAAAAATACCAAAATTCTATATTTTGAAAGCCCCACTAATCCTTTGCTTGAGGTAATTGATATTGAAAAAATCGTTGAAATTGCCAAAAAGAAAAATGTTTTAACCGTTTTTGACAATACTTTTGCTCCTCCACCTATTCAGTATCCAATTAAACTTGGAGTTGATATTGTTGTTCATAGTCTCACCAAATACATTGGTGGTCACTCTGACCTAATTGGTGGAGCAATTGTTGGAAAGAAAAAGATTGTTGAGCCTCTTTTTTTTCAAAGCTACATATTTTTTGGGCCAACTCTTTCACCTTTTTCAGCCTATTTGGCTTTACGAGGATTAACGACATTGGATGTGCGAATTAAAAAACAGTCAGAGAATGCCTTAAAAATTGCTCAATTTTTAGAAAAACACCCAAAAATTGAAAAGGTCTTTTACCCTGGATTAAAAAATCACAAAGATTATCAGATCGCCAAAAAACAAATGACAAATTTTGGTGGTGTCTTATCATTTATAGTTAAAGGTGGCTATAAAGCTGGGGAAAAATTAGTTAATAGTGTAAAACTTATTCATCTGGCTGTTTCTTTGGGAGCAGTTGAAAGCCTGATTGAACACCCTGCCTCAATGACTCATTCTGAACTGACTCCTCAAGAGCGCCAAAAAGCTGGGATTGATGAAGGCCTAATTCGCCTTTCAGTTGGACTTGAGGATGTTGAGGATTTAATTAATGATCTAAATCAAACGTTAAAATAAGATTATTTGTTTTCGCAAGTATTTACCCCAAAAATCTTATAGAGCCCACAAAATCGAAAAAGACCAGTGGCAATTAGCATCACACCAATAAACAAAAGTGCCCATCTAGGCCAATCAACTACCTGCGTTGCTAAAAATACAGTCACAACACCAAATCCAATCCTTATTTTTTGATCAAGTTTTCCAACATTTGGACTAAAAAATTTCATATTATAAAACTAAACTTTTAATTTTTAATTTGCAAAATTTCACTTAATCTTTCTTTATCAAAACCGATGATATACTCTTCCTCATCATTATCATAGACAATTTCAGTCACTGGTACTCCCATCTGACCTGTTTTTTGCACCATTTTTTCTGCCTCTTTTTGATTTAAATCAACTAAGGTATGCTCGTAGTTAATTTTGTGACTATCAAGCCAAGAAGCCTCCATTTTGCAATATGGACAAGTTGTTGTTGCATAAAGCTTAACTTTTTTTACTTTTAAAGGACCCACCCCACAAGAATCATTTACCAATTCTTTTAATGTTTTTTCAGCGGATTGAGCTACTTGATAAATAGCTGGATCTTGACTAACTCGACCAAGCAAACTGGCACTACCAACTCCAACCAATACTTCTTTACCTTTCTTTAAAATTGCTACTGAACAAGGAAGCAAACCAATTAGATTTTTATCTGAACTTAAAAGATTCCCCAACCAGGTTGAAGAGCAAATATTAATTACTTTTCCTTGATCATTGACTAAACTCACCTCGCCTAAAATCTGAAGATTTTTTTCTTTGGCTTTTTGTTTAAGATTTTCTAAAGTTTTATCAAAATCAAAATTAGATTTACGAAAATAAGCTAAGTTCATAATTTTTTAAATAAAATTTATAATGGTTTTTTAACAAAGCGATATAACTTCTCACAAATTGAGATTGCTCCTCTTTTTTTTATTTTATAAAACACCTCTTTACCTTTTTTCTCATCCTCAACCAATCCCCAGTCTTTTAATTTTGCCAAATGCTGAGAGACTGCTGATTGCGACAAACCACAGCTTTTGATAAGCTGAGAAACATTTTTTTTGCCTTTTTTTAAACAAAGAACTAACTTGACTCTTGGCAAACTAGCAAATGCTTTTAAAACATCAACCATAAAAACATATTAGCATTTACTAAT
>JBNASR010000021.1:0-5165 GCA_049717425.1 Microgenomates group bacterium
TTTCAATTGATGGAATGACCTCTACCCCCTTTCCCGCCAAAACTCTCCCCCTGCCGTCTTTGAAAAATGAGAATAAGGAGAAAATAATTAGGTTAAGTAAGGAGAGGTATGGAAGAAAAGGGTGAAAATTTAAAAAAATACTGAAGTTAATTTTAAAATGAATTATAAGTTGATTATCTAAAGATGGAACAATCCGAATCACCCTGTCAACTCGGTCAACGCAAAGAAACAAAACAACTAATACCAGAAATCACAGCCGAGGATTTGTGTCAATTTTTAACTGGATTTTCTTTGACCCCTGAAAACTATTCGAAGATTATACAAAGATTAAGAACTGATAGAGATATTGTAAGAAAAAAGTACGGATTACCACCACTTGAAATGCTAAAAGATAATCCAAGAGAGTTTGAAAGATCATTACAAGAAATTGCTACAGGAATAGGAGTAACCATACTTCCAAGAATAGCTTGTGGCTCATTTTTTGAAGAAATCCTTTCAGCTAAGGCTGTATTTTTATCGTCTTCTGATACAGGAAGTGAAAATGATAAAATTGGTGTTGATATAAAAGACGAAACATTAGCGGAACTAATTAAAAGTTTATTAGCTTTAGAACATGAGCTTATTCATGCTCAACAACATATAAGATATCCACAAATGCCACTTGAAGTAACAGAGTATGAGGCATACGTTGCTAGTGTAAATTTAAAGGCCTTAGAAGAAGATCCTACACTTATCAGAGATGCATTCTTCGATTTTTTTGTTGGAGGATCAACAAGAACAGGATATAGACTGTTAAACGAAGATAGAAAACGTCGAGGACTTCCAGCAGTTATTCCTGATTGTATTAAGAAGTAATTTTTAATAATTTCTAAGTTAAAAATTTTCTGCTAAAATATACTCCTATGAAACTTTCAATTGGTATTGTTGGTTTGCCAAATGTGGGTAAATCAACTCTTTTTAATGCTTTACTTAAAAAACAAGTGGCTGAGGTGGCCAATTACCCTTTTTGCACCATTGAGCCAAATGTTGGTGTTGTTGAGGTGCCAGATGAAAGACTGCCAATTTTAGCCAAAATTGTTAATACTCAAAAAATTGTCCCAGCAATTGTGGAGTTTTATGATATTGCCGGGCTTGTCCGTGGCGCCTCAAAAGGGGAAGGACTAGGTAATAAATTTTTGTCTCATATCCGTGAAGTAGCTGCTATCGCCCATGTTATCAGACTTTTTGAGGATGAAAACATCACTCATGTATCAGATAAAATCAATCCTCTTGATGATTTGCAAACTATTGAGTCAGAGCTTATGCTAGCTGATCTTGAGACTTTGGAAAAACAAAAACAGCCAAAATCTAATACTTCAAAAGATGAAATTACAAAATATCAAGTTATCTTAAAAGTTAAAAATGATCTAAACAAAGGCATTCCTGTTAGAAATCAACATTTAACTGACGATGAACTTGAAGCGATTAAACCTCTAAATCTTTTAACCACCAAACCAGTCATCTATGTTTTTAATGTCTCAGAAAAACAGCTAGAAAATAAAAAAGATTTAGAAAATCAAATCAACTCATTAATGGACCAACTTTTTAACTCTCAAACAAAACAAACTTATAACTATTTATATCTTTGTGCTAAGCTAGAAAGCGAAATTGTCGCTTTAAATGAAGTTGATCAAAAAGAATACTTAAAACAATACCAGCTTGAAGAATCAGGACTAAATCGCTTGATAAAACAAGCCTACAAGACTTTAGGTTTAATCTCATTTTTAACAGCTGGTGAAAAAGAAGTACGAGCCTGGACAATCAAAAAAGGCACTCTTGCTCCCCAAGCAGCTGGTGTGATACATAGCGATTTTGAAAAACATTTTATCAAAGCCGATGTCATCCCCTACCAAAAATTTGTTGAGGCAGGCGGTTGGACAAAAGCTCGCGAACAAGGATTAGTACAGACAGTTGGAAAAGATTATGAGATTAAAGACGGTGAAGTGGTAGAGTTTAAAATAGGAATTTAAAATATTTTAATTTTTAATTTTGAAATTTTGACTTTTAAATTTTACATAAATCACCCAAAACCTAATTGAAGAAAACAAAGCAAAGACAAAACCAGGGAAACCATCCAAAAATCCCAAATGCCGAAAATACATTGAAAAAAAAGTCAGCATCGGCTTCCAGATCATATACTCAAGAAACATCAATACTTGATTTTTGTTTTGATTTGCCTTGATAAATTTTTCATTTTCCACCTCCAAACTAGTATAGCGATCCCAACGCTTAAGATACCTTGAAAAATCCGGATCCGCATAATGCAAAATCGGATTTTTTAAATAACCAACTTTTCCTTTTACCTCAACATTTTCATGAACATCCCGGCAAGGAAAACGAGCAACACCTTTTTTGTAAAGACGAATTGTGTAATCTGGATAAGCTCCACCTTTTTCCAAAAATCGAGTTAAAAACCAGTTTTTTCTGGGGATCCAATAAGCAACAAAATCTAAATTTTTATCTTTTTTTTTATTTTTAACAATTTGGCAATTTATCAATTCAGCAATTTCTTTTTTTAACTCATCACTAAGCGCCTCATCAGCATCAAGTTGCAAAATCCACTCACCCTTAGCTGCCTCAATTGCCTTTTGTTTATTTTTATGAAACATTGATGGATTGTCAGAGTGAATAATCCTCACTTTTTTGCCATAACTTTTGGCAATCTCAACAGTTTTATCAGTTGAGCCACCATCAACTATCACCACTTCATCAACTATATCAATAGATGAACCTAAACAATATTGGATATTTTTCTCCTCATTATAAACTGCCAAGCACAAAGACAACTTCATAACTTTTTAACTCGTTAACTTTTTAACAAGATAACTATATTATATAATATTCATATGCTAAAAATCGTCACTGTTCCCAACCCAATACTTCTCTCACCCACTAAACCAGTTGTTAAATTTGATAAAAAACTAGAAAAAATTGTTGAAGAGATGATTGAGACGCTTGAGGCACAAACTGATCCTCCAGGCGTTGGCTTAGCAGCCAATCAAGTTGGAGTTAACCAATCAATTTTTATAATCAAACCAACTTTAAAATCCAAAGTAAAAATCTTTATTAATCCCAAAATTATCAAAACTACTGATGAGGCAAAAACTACAACTAAAACTAAAAAAATTAAGTTTGAAGGCTGTCTGTCAATTCCCCGCATCTGGGGACCAATAAAAAGAGCTCAAAAAGTGCTTTTAAAATATCAAGATTTACAAGGAAAACAACATCAAGAATGGTTTAGTGATTTTGAAGCCACTATTATCCAGCATGAAGTAGATCACTTACAAGGAATTGTTTTTACCCAACGCTCAGTTGAACAAGGCCAAAAACTTTATCAAGAAAAAAAAGATCATCTTGAAGAAATAAAAATATAAAAAATTCATCTATTTTATTGTTTTGGAGTTTTTTCGTCTTTTTTTTCTTCTTTTTGATTAGTCTTGGCAAATTTTTTTATTGTTAAAAATGGTTTTTTGCCATCAGCAATATCTTTTTTAATCCGCTTGACGCATTTTGCACAAAGCTTGACTCTTTTTTCTTTACCATTTTCAATGATTGTGGCTCGCACAAAATTAACTTTAAAAATTCGCTGAGTTTTTGGCGCTCTCTTTTTCCAGCGACCTCCAGCTACACCTCGATGATGAGTATGAGAGCGGCCAAAAAGAATCGTTTTTCCACAATGATAACAAGATGTTTCCATAGAATTAATATCTTAACATATGTTAAAATTAATATCAACAGAAAAGTAATTAAGGGAATTTATTTAATTTATGCTTAATCTTTTAGGTGAAAATCCATTGCTTTTTCTCATCTATATTTTTGCTTTATTGACGGCCATTGCTATCCATGAATTCAGCCATGCCCTTGCTGCTGATTATCTTGGTGATCCCACTCCAAGGCTTCAAGGCAGGCTAAATCTTAATCCAAAATCTCATCTTGATCTAACTGGATTTTTGTTTTTGCTTTTTTTTGGCTTTGGCTGGGGAAAACCAGTTGAGTTTGATCCCTATAACCTAAAAAATCCTCGAAAAGACGCTGCCCTGATCTCAATCGCTGGTCCAATATCAAATTTTATTTTGGCTATAATATCATCAATAATATTAAAATCGTTCATTTTTTTTAAACTTGATATTTTATCAACTATAGGACTTCTTATTTTACCACCAATAATTCAATTAAATTTAGTTTTGGGTATATTTAATCTTTTACCTATTCATCCTTTGGATGGCTTTAAAATCGTTGGTGGCTTACTTTCTGAGGAAAAAGCTAAAGAATGGTATAGCCTTGAGAAATATGGAGTAATTTTTCTACTTTTATTAATTTTGCCAATTAATGGCTCATCAATGATTGATACTTTTATCAGACCAATTATTACTTTTCTTTTTAATTTATTGATTTAATTTTATTGTCCTTGAGTTGGAGTAAGTTTTTTAAGACAAATAAAATAATCTTGGGTAGTACAACCCTTACCTAATTTTTCCTTAATTTTTTGACAATCAGTTTCTTCACATTTTTGAATAATTGGCGTACTGGTTGGTAGAGATTGATTGTCAGGAATTTTTAAGGATTGAAATGGAGTTGGTGATGGTTTAATAGTATTATCTTGTGAGACTGATGGTGTTGGGGTGGTATTTGAGATTGATTTTTCTGTTCCTTTAGTAGTAAAACTCCAAGGCACACCGCCATTATCATAACGTTTATCACCGATTCGAATCGCAAAATAATAAGTGGTTGAAGGAGAAAGCAATGTTAAATCAACTGAATGATTTTTACTTTTAGTTGCCTCAGGGGCAAAAAAATTTAATGCCGTTGGACTGGTCCCATACTCAACCACTGCCTGTGTCTCAACGCCAGTTGACCAGATAATTTTTGCTGAATTTTTTTCAATATTGGAGACAACCACATCTCGCGGTTCATAATCTGAGGCTTGAGTACCAAAGATTTTAAATGAGAAAAAGACAATTAAAACAAAAAGAACTAAACCAATAAATATTGCTAAAAATTTTTTTAAAGATTGATTGTTGGTCATAAAATTAATCTTAAAGCTCCTCCTAAAATAAATAACATCAATCCCGGCATACCAAATTTTATCACATTTTCAAAAACTCCGCTTTTGGGTAGTTCTGAAG
>JBNASR010000021.1:5175-9198 GCA_049717425.1 Microgenomates group bacterium
GTTGGTATTTGAGTATTGCTGGTGCCAATAGTTATTGTTGCTTTATCATTGGCTGAACAAACCAAAACATTAGTCCCATTGGCATCATTTTTAATAACTTTTGAATTAGTACAATCAAAAGAAAGATTACCACTACCATCTTTTAAACCTTGAAAAGTAATTGTCACCACTGCTCCAGCTGAAGCAATATATGCAGTTGGATCATTTTCCATGGCAGCAATATAAATTTTGCCCGCAGTTGATTCATCATGAGAAACTGTTGGAAAAAGATTTTCTGGTTTGACATTGACAACTTTTAACAATGAAGAGTCATAATTGATATAGATATCAGTTGAATAAACTTGATCTGATCCTGGATCTAAAACTACTTTGACATCAAAATTATTTCCAGAATTAGAATTAATCGATGTTGGATCAAATTTTAAAGTAGCTGCCTCAATAGAATGAATTTTTCCAAAAAAAAGAAAGACAATTATAAAAAGCAATATTTTTTTAATTAAAGATCTCATATCACCTTCATTAATCTAAACATCAAAAAACTTAAAAAATAAAATAAAATCACTTGAAAAATCGGCAAGTATAGGCTTAAAAATATTGTCACAATCGCTAAAATAAAAAAGGCCTCATTGTGGATTGATGGTAATAATCCCTTGGTGATAAGCATTAAAATCACTAAAGTCAAAAGCGCTCGTTTATCAAACCACCAAAGCGGCCAACCTAAAGCCCAAGCCAACATCAAGATAATTGCCGCCAACATCAAAAAAATTTCTTTAGTATCAAAATAAAATGGACCGATATACATATTATTATTTTTTAACAAACAAATAACTAATGCTCTGAAATTAATCTTAACATAATCATTAAATAAATTTCAACAGTTTGTTAAAATTGGACACATCAAAAACAATTTCTTAGTTTATAATTTTTTATATTAGTTCGCAGTTTGAAGTTTGAAATCAAAGATAAGTTCGTAGTTTTTAAACTGAAAAATGAAAGCTTCAAGCTTAATTAAATGTTAGATATTTCTCCCTTAATTACCTAATTACCCAATTACCTAATTTCTTAATTACTTTCATTTATTTATTTTATTATTTGTTTATTTTATTATTTGTTTATTTCTTTATTTATTTATTTGTTTATTTCATCATTCATTATTATTTTATTTTTACATCCCATCTCCGAGGTGGGAATTGGGAAAGGTGGAAATTGGAAATAATGGGAAGGAGGTGGAAAGTAAGAAGTTAAAGCTATTTTTTATTTACGAGCTTCCAATAGAGGTAAAGCATTTTAACCTTCTCTTGGCTTAACTCAATGTTAGGATCAATGTATACTTCAAATTCTTCATTGTTATAATTAAGTTTTATTTTTTCTAATTTTTCTTTTGATAAAACAACTTTAGAATAAATAGGGCTTTTCTTTTTTTCATAAACTAAACTCTGTAGTTTTTTTGGCAAAAAATTAACTATTTTTTGAGCTAAAATTTTAGGCGTTAATTCTTTTTCTCCGCTAATCAATATATTAACTAAAATCAAAGAAATAAAGATTCCAAAAAATATCTTAATTTTAAATTTATTCAAAAAATTATTTGTCATTTTTCATTATTTTATTTACAAGTAATAGTTGTGTTAATTGTATAAATTTTTCCTCCTTCTAACCATAAATATAAATTAGGATCAGTACTATAATTAGAAATTATGGAATTATTTTCTTTACAACTCCATAGAATTTCGTAATTAAGAGAATTATCCGCTCCAATAAAATTGCCTAAAAAATAAGTAAATGCTTTTGAAGAAATAGGATTTATTCCGTTATTTATAGTAATTTTATCATTATCTTGAAATCTACCATCACTATCATAAAACGGTCGCAGTAAAATTAAATCTACCGGCTTTTGAATAGGTTCTTGATAAGTAAAATTTAAAATAACCTTAGCAAAATGTTGAGTCCAGTTATAATTTATATCTTCTATTTGCTTATTTAATTCATTTATTCCAAATTGTAAATTTTCCCGTTTTAAAATTTCTTCTACTACACCGTTAGGAAAATATAGATTAACTATTAAAGTATAGATATTGGGGTTTACCGAATATCGATCGCCATAAAAACGGTCTAAATTTTCAAAAGTGTATATTAAACTATTTTCAGAAATTTGTGTTTCGGGGTCATATTTTTCTTTCCAAATCGAAATACTATTTTTAGTTAAATTAACTTCAATAAATTGATTAAAATTATTTTTTTTTATAATATTACAAAACTCTCCACAATTAAAATTAATCTTACCAGTAATTTTTCCTTTTGTGTTTATTATCATTAAATTATTAGAAAAATCAGGTGTTGGTGTTGGAGATTCTTCTATAGCACTCACCATTAACGCTCCATTAGTTGGGCTTGGAGTTTGTGTTAATGTTGAAGTTGTGTTTGGCATTGTTGTTTTGATTGGCATTGGTGTTTTGATTGGCGTTGGTGTCACACAATATTTAGCACCATAACCATTAGGCATATAAGGACCAGAGACAGTTCCTGCTGGACATGTTGCTGTGCCAGGATAATCGAAATACGACGTTAAAGATGGTTTTGGTGTTCTGGTTGGAGTTGGAGTGCCAAACACTGGACCACTACCTCCACATTTAGTGTAAATAGTGCCATTTATCTGACAATATGTACATTGTTCGTGTCTTTCTGCACAAATCTTACAATTAGCTGAATTATAATAATGAGTTTTGTCACTAGGACATTGCGGCACAGTACTGTAATCAATATTACACTCATATTTAATAGTATATGAACCTAATCTACATTTTCGACAATTATTTTCACCACAAGTAATTTCACAATCTTTTTCTTCCACATAACTTCCACCTTGACAAGGAGGAATATATCCTGGAGTTAATGATAAACTATTTAATTCATCTTTTGAAACAAGTTTAACACCACTCACATAACGACAAGGAGTACCAATACATCCATAAAATTTACCATTACTTGCCACATAACAACCAAACTCTAATCCTGGTTTATCACTACACATTGAGTCAGCTGGGGTTGGACAATCATATTGACAACCACTACCACATTTTCCAATTTTGCATCCATTTGGTCCTCGAGTTGGTGTTATACAAATTCTATCCGCAGTTCCCTCATCTGGCACATTATCCTGTTTTGCACAATTACTACTACATAACGAAATACTTCCACATTCCTTTATACAATTCCTTTGATTAATTTCACATAGTTCCAATGCCCTCGGATTTGAAGCTAAATTTTTTTGGCGATTAGTCAAGATTGATGAGGCAACTGTCAACACAGCCCCAACCACCACCAAAACCAAAGTCATCAAAGTAGCGATCTCAGCTTTTTTAATTTTTTTTGTTTTTATCATTTTCACATTTTCAATAAAAATTATAATCATTATAATTAACTTATGTCAAATAAGAATTTGAAAATATTTTTTGCCTTATTTTTTTCTGGAGTAATAATTTTTTTAATTAATAATTATATTCAAAATCCTTTGATTTTAAAAAACTTCGCAAGCAACATCTTTAATCAAGCCAAAAACTTTAAAATCCCAGAAATTAAATTTTTTACAAAAAATTTTAATCAGATAAATTTCCAAACCCAACTCCCAACTGTGCCTGAAAAAATTACCCCAATAGAAAAAATCTCTTTATCAATTTCCCCAACTTTGACTGATGAAATCTCACCAACTTACTATTTTCAACCAACTAACTTCCCAACCAACCCTCCTCAACCAACAGCAATTACAAAACCAACCAAACCCTCAAAACCAACCGCCACTCCCCAACCTCCACCAATCACCTCAGATGAGCGACCGGGAAATACTCTAAGGGAGATTTTTGAAGAAGTCTCAAAAAGACAGTGTATCCCAGTGGCTCTTTTATATGCTTTTCAACAACAAGAAAGCGGACCATATTTTAGCTTTAACAATCCTTCATCAGTAGTAAAAATCTACAACACTTATGGCTGGTGGATCAATGGCAAAGGTGACCCTTGTTATGGCTTAGG
>JBNASR010000021.1:9208-9526 GCA_049717425.1 Microgenomates group bacterium
ATCCGGACTTGTCCCTCAAGATAGTGTCAAAGCCGGGCAAATCTGCCGAGCCGCAGTTCAGCCAGATGCTTATGATCAAAAAATTATGGGCATTTTGCAGATCTCTGAGTTTGAGCAAAATGCTGCTTATAAATATCTTAAAAATGTTTTTCCAAAAAACTATGATCGCCGAGTTCTTTTTGACAATGCGATGATTTTCGCTGTCATTACTAAAAATCGCCTGGGCAATCCTCCAAAAGACTGCGATAATTGGCCAGATGACGCCATAAAAACTGCTGCTCAAAAACACTATGGCTCTTGTGCAAATAATTATTGTGA
>JBNASR010000022.1:0-9492 GCA_049717425.1 Microgenomates group bacterium
ATTATTTTTTTCTACCATAAATTAAATTATTTAAACTGATAATACATTTTTCTATCTAATTTTTTAATTAGATAACAACCAACGGAAAAGATAATTAAATTTAAAAGTGGTATAATTTCAATTAAATATTGACTAATAAGAGAAAAATTTTTGGTTAATAAATCCGGCTGATAAATTAATAACGATAAAAATTCCCAAAAACCATTTAAATAAAAGCTAAGAATTAAATTGAAAAAGGTAATTAATGTTAAAAAAACAATGCCAATTGATAGCTCAATGGAATATTTTATTAAAAAAGTTGTTATAGGAAATATAAAAATAAGATAAAAGACTTTATAAAAAAAATTAATCCTGCCCAAATTTTTTATTAAAAAATTGATTACATAAAGATTATTATTTTCTAGAACTTTCTCAAAGTTTCTAACTTTTTGGTAAAAATATGTTTTGCCAATTTTTTTTCTGATTAAAAAACCTTTTCTATAAAGTTTATCCATAACTGTCATCAAAGTAGTGTAAGCATATTTTTTTTTACCTTTATTGATTTTTTTGAGAATAGCTCTTACGTTTTCTTCTTTTTCAATTAAAAATAGAGTTTTTTCTTCAAGCGGACCCAATTGATTTTCTATATTCAAGAAAATTTTATTAGCCATATCTACTATTATAAATAGTAGATAAATTTTATCCCGGTTTTTTTTATTTGTCAAGCGTTTTTTTCTTTTAATTGCTAAAATAAAATTACAATGAAAAATTTAAAAATAAAGAAGATTAACAAAAGTGGTTTGAATACTTTTGTTAAATTATGGAATCAAGACTATTTACTGTTAACCAGTTCCGGTTTTAGATTATCGTTCCAAAAAGCATATACTGGTTTTAAAAATAAGATGTTTGATTATTATGGTTTGTATTTGAATAATAACCTTATTGGATTCACCCTAATAAAAAAAGACAATCAAGATAATTTTTTCTGGCTTAAACATATGTTAATTGACAAAAATTATCGCAGTTTAGGTTTTGGAAAATATTTTTTATCATGGGTAATAAAAAAAATATAAAAGAATCAAAACTGGGGTTTTAAAGAAAGATAAAAAAGCTATATCGTTTTTTCTCGAAAATAGTTTTAAAGTTAAAAAGGAAGGTGAAAAGGAATTAATTTTATCAGTTAGTTGACAAGTTTGCTAATAATTGATAAAATAAATTTGTAATTAAAACTTAATTACATTAAAAAATAAATCTAATTTATGGATATTCACTACGAGCCACCAGAAAATGAAGGTAAAGCTTTGGAAAAATATACCATCAATTTAACCCAAAAAGCAAAAGAAGGGAAACTTGATCCGGTTATTGGTCGGGATGAAGAGATAAGACGAGTGATCCAAATTCTTTCTAGAAGAATAAAAAATAATCCAGTTTTACTGGGTGACCCGGGAGTTGGAAAAACTGCCATTGTTGAAGGATTAGCACAGCGAATAGTTGATGGTGATGTACCAGAGACTTTAAAAAATAAACAGATTTTATCTTTGGATTTGGCTGGGCTTTTGGCTGGGGCTTCATTTCGCGGTGAATTTGAACAAAGATTAAAAAAACTCCTTGAGGAAGTTGAAAAAAATGACAATAAATATATTTTATTTATTGATGAGCTTCATACTTTAGTTGGCGCGGGAGCAGCTGAAGGAGCTGTTGATGCCTCAAACATGCTCAAACCAGCTCTTGCCCGCGGCCTAATTCATGCTATAGGTGCCACAACCGTTAAAGAATATCGCCAATATATTGAAAAAGATGCGGCTTTGGAGCGTCGGTTTCAGCCAGTTTATATTGATGAGCCATCACCTGAGGATACTTTAACCATTCTTCGCGGTATCAAAGAAAAATATGAAGTCCATCATGGTATAAAAATCAGTGATGATGCTTTAATTGCTGCAGTTAATTTATCAGTGCGCTATATAAGCGATAGATTTTTACCTGATAAAGCGATTGATTTAGTTGATGAGGCAGCAGCTGCTGTCAAAATTGAGGTTGATTCCATGCCAACAGAGCTTGATCAAATTAAGCGAAAAATTTTTCAACTTGAGATTGAAATTCAAGCTTTAAAAAAAGAAAAAGGATTAGAGACGAGAAAAAAAGCTCTTGAGGAAGAAAAAAATAAACTACAAAAAAAGCTTGATGAGCTAAAAATTAAATGGGAAGAACAGAAAAAAATCGTTGCTAATTTACAAAAATTGCGCTTAAAACTTGACCAACTAAAAAGCGAATTAGAAAAAGCTGAAAGAGAGGTTTTGCTTGACAAGGCGGCTCAGTTAAAATATGGTGAGATTCCTGAAGTAGAAAAAAAACTCAAACAAGAAGAGGAAAAATGGCAAAAAATTAAACCTGAAGATAGGCTCATTAAAGAACAAGTCACTGATGATGATATTGCCAAAATTGTTTCTCGCTGGACTGGTATTCCAACTTCAAGACTTTTAAAATCAGAGTCAGAAAAATTAGCTCATCTTGAGGAAGAATTAAAAAAAAGGGTGGTTGGCCAAGATCAAGCTTTAACTAAAATCGCCAAAGCTATTCGAAGGTCAAGAGCTGGTCTTGGTGATGAAAATCGACCAATTGGCTCATTTTTGTTTTTAGGCCCAACTGGAGTAGGAAAAACTGAGACTGCTAAAGCTTTAGCCTATGTTCTTTTTAACGATGAAAAAGCAATTATTAGAATTGATATGAGTGAATATCAAGAAGCTCATAATGTCGCCCGATTAATTGGTGCTCCACCAGGATATGTAGGTTATGAGGAAGGCGGACAGTTAACTGAAGCAGTTAGACGAAAACCATATTCAGTGATTCTTTTTGATGAAGTAGAAAAAGCTCATCCGCAAATTTTTAATATTTTTTTGCAAATTTTTGATGAGGGTAGATTAACTGATGGTAAAGGTCGGGTGGTGAATTTTAAAAATACCATAATTATTTTGACTTCAAATTTAGGCAGTGAAGTTTTTCAAGAAAATATTTCTCAAAAAGAAAAAGATAAAAAAATTAATGAAATCGTCAGAGGGTTTTTTAAACCAGAATTAATTAATCGTCTTGATGGAATAATTATTTATAATCCTTTAAATGAAGAGATGATGAGACAAATTATTGATATTCAATTAAAAAATGTTATTGAAAAATTAAAAAAACAAAATCTTGAGATTGAGTTTACTAATGAGGTAAAAAAATATCTTTTGAAAATTGGCTTTGATCCAGTTTATGGCGCTCGGCCTTTGAAAAGATTAATTAATGAGTTGATTGTTGATGAGATTGCTTTACAAATTATTGAAGGAAAAATCAAATCAGACGATAAAATAAAAGTTGATCTTAAAAATGATAAAATATTAATTGAGATTATCAATTAAAAAAAACTTATGAAAAAAAATGAAAATAACTGGCCCAACAAAATCATTAATTTTATTGGTTGGTTAATCCTGCTTTTGGGAATTTATGCGACAATTAAACTTTCTTTTAATCTTCTCTATTACAAAAAATATCCAGTCGATCCAGTTTTAGGACCAAGTTTTTCTTATCCAAAATACGAAGAAGAGTGTTATGAACAATATAATTATCCCTTATATGATGAAAAAGGGCAACCAAGAAAAGCCAATTCTGAAGAAGAAAAAATTCGTCAACAAAATATAAAAAATTGTTTAAAGAAAATCGAGAAAAATCGCGAAACAACTAAACAAAACGATATTTGGACAGCTTTTTTACTGGTATTTGTTGGTAGTGGAATTTTGATAACAAAAAGATTTTATTTAAAATAAAAATCAAGATTTATTTAATTCATTTAATACTTTTTCAAGCTCTTCTTTGCTTACCTGTTTTGATTTTGGTAAAGTCTCAAAAGTATCATATCGAGGAATAATGTGAATATGAGCATGAGGCACTAATACACCATGAGTAAAATAACTGATATATTTTGGCTTTAGTGCTTTTTGGATTTTTTTAGTGACAAACAAAGCTTTTTCCCAATACTCACCAAAATTAGGCACATCATATACCCATTGATAGTGATTTTTTGGAATCAATAAGGTGTGGCCTTTTGAGGCGGGATTAATATCCAAAAAAGCCAGATATTTTTCATCTTCCCAAACTTTATAACATGGCAAATCGCCTTTAACGATTTTACAAAAAATACAATTACTCATAATTTTTAATTTTTGATTTTTAACTTTTAATTATTTTACCCTCTTGCCTGAGAAACTTTTTCACACCTTTGCAAAAATGCTTGTTGAGCTTGAGAAATATTTTCTTTTTTTCCTCCCCAAGCTTTAAGCCCTTCTTGCTGGAGTGCTCGACCAAAAGAATAACTTAACTGCCATGGCACCTCATTTTTATACATTTCATTCATCACTTTTAAATATTCTGTTGCCTCATCTGGAGTCAAACCACCTGATAAAAAGACAACTCCTGGAACATCCTCTGGGACAGTATCTTTAAGAACATCAACAGTTGCCTCAGCAATCTCTTGAGCTGATGGTTTATCAGGACACTCTTTTCCTGCCAAAACCATATTTGGCTTCAAAAGCATTCCAGAAAAATCAACCCCAAATCTCGCCAACCATTTAAAAACTTTTTCCAAAACCGCATGAGTGATTTTTTTACTTAAGTGCAAATTGTGACTACCTTCAAGAACTAAAACTTCAGGCTCAACAATTGGCACTAAGCCAGCTTTTTGGGTGATTAAAGCATATTGAGCCAGTCCAATCGCATTAGCAATCATTGCTGCCTTTGAAGGCATATCTTCGCCCACTTTATAAACCGCTCGCCATTTAGCAAAAACTGCTCCCATTTGTTGATATTCTTGATATCTTTTTTCAAGATGATCAAGGCCTAAAGTAAAGGTCTCCTCTTTTTCATTAAATTTATACACTCCCTCATCAGTTTTTATTCCAGGCAACACTCCTTTTTCTTTTAAAATCTCAGTGATCATCTTGCCATTGGGTAATGGATGGCGAATTGTTTCATCGTATAAAATAATCCCTGAGATATAATTTTCAAAGCCTTGAGTTTCTACCATAATCTGACGCCACATCTGACGATTCTCCAAAGTTGACTCAACCCCAATTGACGCAAGTCTTTTAGTCATTGTTTTTAAACTTTCATCAGCTGCCAAAATCCCCTTTTTTGGAGCCACTAGTTTTTTTGCAATTTCATTTAGATTTTTCATAGTTTTTAAAATAACTTTTAACTTATAAAAGTTTAATAGCTTGACTTTTTTTTGTCAAATCAGTAAATTTATAACAATGGATAGAAATCTTGCTTTAGAGTTTGTCCGGGTAACTGAGGCAGCTGCTATTGAGGCCGCCAAATGGATCGGCCGGGGCGAAAAGAAAAAAGCTGATGGTGCGGCTGTTGAGGCAATGCGCTCTCGTTTTAATCAAGTTGATTTTAAAGGAACTGTTGTTATTGGTGAAGGTGAAAAAGATGAGGCGCCAATGCTTTATAATGGTGAAGTTGTTGGTACTGGGAAAGGGCCGGAGATGGATTTGGCTATTGATCCTTTGGAGTGTACTGATAGTGTTGCTTTTGGACGATACAATGCAATTTCTGTCATTGCTTCAGGTAAAAAAGGCTCTCTTCTTCAAGCTCCAGACACTTATATGGAAAAAATTGCTGTTGGTCCTTTAGCTAAAAATGCGATTGATTTGCAAGCACCAGTTAAAGATAATCTTAAAAAAATCGCTAAAGCATTAGATAAACCTATTGAAGAAATAACAGTAATGATTTTAGATCGACCTCGTCATCAAGAGTTAATTGCTCAAATAAGAGAAGTTGGTGCAAGAGTTCGCTTGATTACTGATGGTGATATCTCAGCGGCCATTGCTACTTGCTTTCCTGATTCTGGTGTTGATGTGATGATGGGTATTGGTGGTTCAACTGAGGCAGTTTTGGCTGCTGTTGCTTTAAAAGTAATGGGAGGTGAAATTTTGTGTCGCTTTAAACCAAGAAACGCCGAGGATATTGAAAAAATAAAAGCTCATGGAATAAAAGATTTAAAAAAAATCTTTAGTTCTGAAGATTTAGCTAAAGGTAAAGAACTTTCATTTACCGCAACCGGTATCATTGATGGGCCTTTACTTAATGGTGTTGTTTTTCAAAAACAAAAAATCATCACTCATTCAGTTGTTACGCGAGGATTATCTGGAACAATAAGATATATTACCACTTATCATCATTATTATAAAAGTTAAAAATTTTTATAAAAACTTATGAGAATTGGACTAAATGGTTTTGGCCGAATTGGTCGAGCTTTTACCAGAATCGCTTTAAAAAGAGGCCTAGATATTGCCGTTATCAACACCAGAAAAACCCCAAACTCAATAATGAGATATTTGCTTCAATATGATTCAGTGTATAGAAAATTTGAGATGGAGGTTAAAGAGGAAATCGATGGCATCAGTGTTAATGGTAAAAAAATTTATACCACTTTAAATTCTGAACCTGAGACTATCCCTTGGGAAAAATATGAAGTTGATATTGTAGTTGATGCAACCGGTGCTTTTACCAAAAAACAAGATTTAGAAAAACATTTAAAAGGTACAGTTAAAAAAGTAGTTCTCACAGCTCCAGCTAAAGACGAGGAAACTCCATATGTTGTGCTTGGAGTTAATGATGATCAATTTGATTTTAAAAATAGTCAAGTTATCTCAATGGCCTCATGCACAACCAATTGCTCAGCGCCAATGTTTAAAATTTTAAATGACAATTTTAAGGTGATCACTGGTTTTTTAACAACAGCTCATGCTGTTACTTCAAGCCAAAGTATGCTTGATGAGGCTGGAAAAAAAGAAGATCGCTCAAGGGCAGCCATGATCAATATTGTTCCCTCAACAACTGGCGCTGCCAAAGCAGTGGCAAAAGTGATTCCTGAGTTAAAAGGAAAAGTTGATGGAATGGCTCTTCGCGTCCCAGTGCCAACTGGCTCAATCACTGATATCTCTGCAGTTGTTGAAAAACCAACCACAGTTGAGGAAGTCAATAATCTTTTTAAAACTGCCTCGCAAACTACAATGAAAGGAATCTTAAAATATGAAGAAGACACCATTGTTTCCTCTGATATCATTGGTGCGCCTTATTCTTGTATTTTTTCGCCTCAATATACCAAAGTAATTGGTGGTAATTTAATAAAAGTTTTTGGTTGGTATGATAATGAATGGGGCTATTCAACAAGACTGGTTGATTTAGTTGAAAAACTAGCTAATTATTTATGAAAAAAGTTATTTTTGTTGATGAAGTTGAAATCAAAAACAAAACCATTCTTCTTCGAGTTGATTTTAATGTCTCTTTAAATCCTGATCATTCAATTGCCAATGATGAACGGATTCGCCAAGCAATGCCCACAATAAACTATCTTTTAAAAAACAACAATCACTTAATAATTGTCTCTCATCTTGGCCGACCCAAGGGAGTTGATAAAAGTCTTTCTTTAAAAATTGTTGTTGATAAACTAAAAGAATATTTGCCTCAAACAAAAATCAACTTTGCTCAAAATTTAGATGAAGTCAAAGAAAAGACTAGTCAGATAATTGTTTTGGAAAATATTAGATTTTTTCCTGAGGAGAAAAATTACTCCACTTTATTTGCTCAAAAACTAAGCTCTTTGGCGCAAATTTTTGTCAATGATGCTTTTGCTGTCTGTCATCGAACCGACACTTCAATCATTGGGCCGCCAAAATTTTTACCTAGTTTTGGTGGTTTGCTTCTTAAAAAAGAAATTGTCATGCTTGATAAAATTTTAAAAAATCCTCAATCTCCTTTTGTCTCAATTGTTGGCGGAGCAAAAATCACAACAAAAATTGGTCTTTTGGAAAAACTTTCAAAAATATCTGATTATCTAATCATTGGCGGTGCCATGGCTAACGCTTTTTTATGCGCTCAAGGATACGAAATTGGCAATAGCTTTTGTGAATATGAATCAACCCAATTAGCTCACAAATTTTTAGCAAAAAGTCTTAAAGACAAACCATATATTCTTCTGCCAAAGGATGTTGTGGTTGCCAAATCAAAGGATGATAAAGAAAAATTAACTGTTAAAATTGAAAAGATTCCCAAAAATTACTCAATTTTTGATCTAGGACCAGAGACTTTAGCTGAAATTGGCGCAATCATTGCCAAAGCAAAAACAATTATTTGGAATGGGCCCGTTGGTTATTTTGAAAATCCCAATTTTAAAGATGGCACTGATTTTATCTACTATTCTATAACTCAAAATCAACAGGCTATATCGGTTGTTGGTGGTGGTGATACTTTGGCAGCTATTTCAAAAAAAGAGTACTTAGAAAAAATCACCCATATCTCAACTGGAGGTGGTGCAATGCTTGAGTACATTGAAAAAGGCACACTTCCTGGAATTGAGGCATTAAAACAATAATTTATCTTACAATTTCTACTACTCTATTTACTTTTTCTTTTGAAGTTATTGTATAGAGTTCTTTGGTTTTGTTAATACTTGGCAAAAAATCTTGACCAACTATTTTATCATCATCTAACCAATAAATATCTAAATCCAAATATGTATTCATATTCCAAAAACTGCGATAATCTTTGTTTGGAAAAATAAAAATCATTCCATCAGCCCCATTTAACTCTTTTTTACTTTTATAAAACATCAGTCCCCTTTCCCATTCCTGACTATTTTTAGCTGTTAACAAATAATAAGTTTTTCCGTTAATTTTTATTTGATAAAATTTTTGGGAAAAAAAATTATTTTGAAAAACAAAAAATAAAAAAATTAAAGCAAATACCAATAAATAAATTTTTTTCATTTAGATATGTTAAAATAATATATATTCGGAGCGTAGTTCAGATGGCTAGAACATTCGCTTTGGGAGCGAAAGGTCGGCAGTTCAAGTCTGCCCGCTCCGACTTGATTTTTTTAAAAAAATCACTCTCGACAACAATCTATTGCTTTTTTAACTAACTCACCTAATTTATCAAAAATTGAGGCAGATTTTTGCAGCTTTGGTTTTTGATTATCGCTTAAAAATTTTATCTCTTCTTTTTTTTCTTGTTTGACATCATTTGCTGAAACAACTCCTAAATTTAAACCCCAAAATAAACTATACAAATTATATGATTTTTTAAATAAATCAGTAGCATTTTTTTTATCACCTTTTGTTAGGTATTTTGTCCCAACCTCCATCAGTCTCATTGAAGCAGCAAGCAAGTGCTTGGAAATACACCAGACCTCACCTTCATAATCTTTAATAATTTTTTTCAATAAGCTTTTTCTCATCTCCCTTACTTCATTTAAAAGATCAAGATATTTTTCATCATCAGTTTTATTGTAGGTAAAAAACAAATGTTCCTCTATTGAAATAAGATTCATTATCCCAATTGATAAATCTTCATCAGATGAGAGATCAAGTTTTTCTCCTTTTTCTAATTTTTTTATTTTTTGCAAAAAACTATTGATATCAAGATTTTTCATAAAAGTTTATAAAAAATAAAACTAATAATGGTTAAAAACAAAAG
>JBNASR010000023.1:0-9344 GCA_049717425.1 Microgenomates group bacterium
TTAGCTTCTCCTGAATCGATACTAAAATGGTCACATGGAGAAGTTACTAAACCTGAAACAATCAATTATCGAACTTTTAGAGCTGAAAAAGATGGTCTTTTTGATGAAAGAATTTTCGGCCCAACTAAAGATTATGAATGTTACTGTGGTAAATACAAAAGAATAAGATACAAAGGAATCATTTGTGATCGCTGTGGTGTTGAAATTACTACCTCAGCTGTTCGTCGCGAAAGAATGGGCCACATAAAACTTGCCTCTCCTATTGCTCATATTTGGTATTTTAAAGGTTCATCATCTATTTTAAGTATTATTTTAGATATTCCGCCTCATTCATTAGAAAGAATTATTTATTATGCATTATATTTAATTAAAAATGTCAATAAAGAAAAACAAAAACAAGCTTTAAAAATTATTGAAGAGGCTCAAAAAGAAGAATTAAAAATCCTAGATGAATCATTTAAAAAAGAACAAGAAGAAATTAATGCTGAATTTGATAAGCAATTTGATGAGTTAAAAAAACGAGTTACTAGTAAAGAACAATGGGAATTAGCCAAACAAGAACTAGACTTTAAAAAAAGAGAGCAATTAAAACTTTCATCAAATTCTTATCAAGAAAAAAGAAATAAAAAAAATGTCTTTTTTGATCGAATTTTAAAAATCATTAAAAATGCTCAAGCTTTTGATGTCATTGAAGAAGATGATTATCTATATTTAAAAGAAAAAGCGGCTGAGGAATTTTTGGAAGTGGGAATGGGATCAGAGACTATTTATGAGATCTTATCTAATTATGATTTACAAAAAGAATATTCTTTAGTTCTTAAAAATCTATCTGAAGCAAAAGGAGAAAAAAGAAATAAATTATTAAAAAAAGCAAGAGTTTTAGAATCATTTATTAAAGCGCAGATTGAACCAAAATGGATGATTTTGACAGTTTTGCCTGTCATTCCACCGGATCTTCGACCAGTTGTCCAGCTGCCAGGAGGAAAATTTGCCACTTCTGATTTAAATGACTTTTATCGAAGAGTTATCAATCGCAATAATCGTTTAAAACAATTAATTGATCTTGGAGCCCCAGAGATAATTTTGCGCAATGAAAAAAGAATGCTTCAAGAAGCAGTTGATTCATTAATTGATTTGCAAAAAGCCCGAGGACGAAGTCGCACTCAAGGAGCTGCCTCAAAAGTTCAAAAATCCTTATCTGATATTTTAAAAGGTAAGCAAGGACGCTTTAGACAAAATCTACTGGGAAAAAGAGTTGATTACTCTGGCCGATCAACAATTATTGTTGGTCCAGAATTAAAGCTTGATCAAGTTGGTATTCCAAAAGAAATGGCTTTAGAGCTTTTTAAACCATTTTTACTTCATGAAATTATTATTCGTGGTTTAGCTCCAAATATAAAAAGCGCAAAAAACTTTCTTGAGAAAAAAGAACCAATTGTTTATGATATTTTAGAGGAAGTTGTTAAAGATCATCCGGTTTTACTTAACCGAGCACCAACTCTTCATAAACTTTCTATTTTAGGTTTTTATCCAGTCTTAACTGATGATCTGGCAATTAAACTTCATCCAACTGTTTGTGCTGGTTATAATGCTGACTTTGATGGTGATGCTATGGCTGTATTTTTACCATTGTCAAAAAATTCTATTAATGAAGTTAAATCACGAATGCTTCCCTACTATAATCTCCTTAAACCTGCAGATGGTTCACCAATTGTTTTACCAAATAAAGAAATGGCTTTAGGATGCTACTATCTTACTACTTTTGACAATAACTTAATTAATAAAAAAGATGAAGAACTTAAGTTTTTTGCCGATTTTGATGAGGCTATAAATTTTTATCATATTGGCAAACTTTCTTTAAGAGAACCTATTTTAACTAAGATTGATGGAAAAATAACTAGAACAACAGTTGGTAGATTAATTTTCAATCAAGAACTTCCACAAGAGCTAAGATTTATTAATCAAGATATTAAAGCCTCAGATATTAAAAATATTGTTATTCAAGCAACTAAAATTTATGATGAAAAAAAAGTTGGTGAATTGATTGATAAACTCAAAGATTTAGGCTTTTGGGCCTCAACTTTAGCTGGTGGTTTATCAGTATCTGTTTTTGACTGCAAAATAATTGAGAACAAAGAGAAAATTATTGAAGAAACAGAAAAAGAAGTAGAAAAAATTAACAAAAATTATCAACAAGGATTACTAAGTTTGGATGAAAAAAAGCGATATTCAAATAAACTCTGGATTGAAACCACAGAAAAACTTGCTAATTTGACCTGGCAAAAACTTGATGAAGAAAATCCAGTAAAAATAATTATAAAATCAGGTGGAGCTAGAGCTTCAAAAGAGCAACTCAAACAACTTTCAGCCATGAAAGGACTAGTGGTTGACCCATTAGGTAAAATTATTGAAGTTCCAACTAAGTCTAATTACAGAGAAGGATTATCAATTTTTGAATATGTTATCAATGCTCGAGGAGCAAGAAAAGGCTTAACTGATTCAGCTTTAAAAACCGCTGATGCTGGATATTTAACTCGAAGACTGGTTGATGTTGCTCATGATATGATTGTCAGAGAAGAAGATTGTTATACTAAAGAAAGTTTAGAAATTACCACCACCGATTCAAGAAGTGATAAATTTAAGGAAAGAATTATTCATCGATATTTAGCTCAAGATGTTATCAATGATAAAAAAGAAGTTTTAGCAAAAGCTGGTGAATTAATAACTGAAGAATTGGCTAATAATTTTATAAAAAATAAAGTCAATAAAGTCAATGTTAGATCACCATTATTTTGTGCATCTGCATATGGAGTTTGTCAAAAATGTTATGGAGTTGATTTAGCAACTCTCAAACCAGTTGAGATCGGTGTGCCAGTTGGAGTGATTGCTGCCCAATCAATTGGTGAACCAGGCACCCAATTGACCATGAGAGTCCGACACTTCGGAGGAATTGTGATTTCTGATGTCACTCAAGGCTTACCAAGAGTAGAAGAACTTTTTGAAACTAGAACACCTAAAATTGTCTCGCCAATAAGTGAAATCAACGGTACTGTATCAGTTCAAGAAGACACAAGTAAAGATATTTATCATATAAAAATTACGTCAAACAATAAAGATTCACAAATTAAAGAACAAGAGTTTATTATTCCAAAATCTCAGAAACTGAAAGTTAAAGATGGAGATTTAATCACAGTTGGTACACCTTTATGTGAAGGATATTTAGATATAAACGATGTTTTAGCAATTAAAGGCTTGAGAGCAGCCCAAATGTATCTTTTAGATGAAATTCAAAAAGTTTATGAGTCTCAAGGAATTACTATTCATGATAAACATTTTGAAGTCATCATAAGAAAAATGAGTGATAAAGTGACAATCGAAGATGAAGGTGACACTTCATTTATTAAAGACGAAATTGTTTCAAAAATTAGATTTGAAGAAGAAAACAAAAAAGTCCTTGCTAAAGGTGGCCGACCAGCTACTGGAAAAATTTCAATTTTAGGTATTACAAGAGCTGCAATTTACACTGATTCCTGGTTATCAGCTGCCTCTTTTGAACAAACCACCAATGTTTTAAGTAATGCTGCAATTAAAGGCTCAATTGACTACTTGTTAGGATTAAAAGAAAATGTTATAATTGGCAGATTAATACCAGTGACCAAAGAATTAATTGAAAAATATTATCATAAGTTTTTAAGTAAATATGCCAACAATCAATCAACTGATCAAACACAAACGAAAAAAAAGGATTAAAAAATCAAGAGCTATGGCTTTAAAATTAAGTTTTAACTCCTTAAAGCGAAAATATACTCAAAACAACAACCCTCAAAAAAGAGGCGTTTGTACAATTGTTCGCACTATGACACCAAAAAAACCAAATTCCGCTTTAAGAAAAGTTGCCCGTGTCAGGCTTTCCAATAAAATGGAAGTGACTGCTTATATTCAAGGAATCGGTCACAATTTAGCTGAGCACTCAATTGTTTTAGTTAGAGGAGGAAGAGTTAAAGATTTACCAGGTGTAAAATACCATATTGTCAGAGGAAAATACGATGCAGCTGGAGTTGAAAATCGAAAAACATCAAGATCAAAATATGGCACAAAAATGCCAAAAACTCAATAAATTTAAAATTAAAATTTTTAAGTATGCCAAGACATAAATATAAAAAAATTACCATCAAACCAGATAAAGTATATCAAAGTTTTGAGGTAGCTAAATTTATTAATTACGTAATGAGAGATGGTAAAAAGAGCATCGCTGAAAAATTAGTTTATAAAGCTTTTGATGAAATTAAAAAACAAGGTCTTGATCCAATGGTTGTTTTTCATCAAGCAATTGATAATACTTCTCCAAATTATGAGGTAAGACCAAGAAGACTTGGCGGTGCTTCATATTTGGTACCAGTTGAGGTAAGAAAAGAAAGAAAATTATTTTTAGCTTTAAACTGGATTATTGATGCTGCCAAAGCTCGACCAAACAAAGAATATAAAACTTTTGATAAAAAATTAACAGCTGAGCTTCTTGATGCCTCAAAAAACCAAGGCCAAGCAGTGGCAAAAAAACAACAAACTGAGGCTTTGGCTGAGAAAAACAAAGCTTTTTCGCATTTGAAATGGTAATTATAATTTTTAATTTTGGTGATTATGGCTCAACAATCAATTATTACTAAAAATCGTTTGGTTCCTTTAGAAAAAATTCGAAACATCGGCATTATTGCTCATATTGATTCAGGAAAAACAACCACCACCGAAAGAATTCTTTTTTATACAGGACGAACTTACAAAATCGGTGATATTGATGAAGGCAATACCCAAATGGACTGGATGCCTCAGGAGCGCGAACGCGGCATTACCATTGTCTCAGCTGCTACAACCACTTTTTGGAAAGGAGTCAGAATTAATATTATTGATACACCAGGTCATGTTGATTTTACAGCTGAGGTTGAAAGATCGCTGCGAGTTTTGGACGGTGGAGTGGTGATTTTTGATGCTGAGGAAGGTGTTCAATCCCAATCAGAGACTGTCTGGCGCCAAGCTGATAAATATAAGATTCCTCGAATTTGCTTTATTAATAAAATGGACAAACTAGGAGCTAATTTTGAAGCCACTGTTGAGGAAATTAAAGATAGATTAGGCGCTAATCCAGCAGTTATGGTCTACCCTATTGGTAAAGAACAAGATTTTAAAGGTGTGGTTGACCTACTTGAACTAAAAGCTAAATATTGGGATAAAGACCCACAAGGAATTGAATATACAACTACTGATGTAATTCCCGATGATATTAAAAATCAAGTTCTTGAGGCTAGAGCTAAATTAATTGAAAAAATTGCTGAAACTGATGACGAACTTTTAAACAAATACTTAAATGCTGAAAATATTAGTATTGAGGAATTAAAAAGAGCTTTAAGAAAAGCTGTAATTGGTTATAAACTAATTCCGGTTTATTGCGGTTCATCTCTTCGAAACAAAGCGGTTCAACCAGTTCTTGACGCTATTGTTGATTATCTTCCCTCACCTTCTGATCTTAAACAAATTAAAGGTATTAATCCCAATACCAATCAAGAGGAAACAAGGATGCTTACTCCTGAGGAAAAATTTTCAGCTTTAGCTTTTAAAATTCAACTTGATCCTCATGTTGGCAAACTTACATATACTCGCATTTACTCTGGTGTTCTTGAATCTGGATCATATGTTTATAATATTAATCGCAATAAACAAGAAAGAGTCAGTCGAATTTTGCTAATGCATGCTAACAATCGCGAGGAAATTGATAAAGCTTATGCTGGTGAAATTGTTGCTTTGATTGGTCCAAAAGAAACAAAAACCGGTGATACTTTAGCAGATCCTCAAAATCCAATTTTACTTGAACAAATAACATTTCCTGAACCAGTAATTTCCTTAGCAATTGAGCCAAAAACAAAAGCTGATCAAGAAAAACTTTCCTATGTTTTGCAAAGATTAGCTGAAGAAGATCCTACCTTCAAAGTCAAAATAAATCACGAGACTGGACAAACAATTATGTCAGGTATGGGTGAACTTCATCTTGAGATCTTAGTTGACAGAATGAAAAGGGAAATGGGTATGGATGTCAATGTTGGCAAACCTCAAGTTGCCTACAAAGAAACCATCACCAAAGCTGTTGATAATATTGAAGGAAAATATATTAAACAAACCGGCGGTCATGGACAATATGGACATTGTGTCATTAAGGTTGAGCCATTGGGACGAGGTGAAGGATTTAAGTTTGTCAATAAAATTAAAGGTGGTGCTATTCCTTCAGAGTTTATTCCTTCAGTTGAAAAAGGAGTAGTTGAGGCGATGGAAAAAGGAGTATTACTTGGCTATCCAATGACTGATTTACAAGTGACTTTGTATGATGGAAGCTATCATGAAGTTGACTCATCTGATATTGCCTTTAAAATTGCTGGATCAATGGCTCTTCAAGAAGCAGCTAAAAAAGCTGGTCTAACATTGCTTGAACCAATTATGAAGCTTGAAGTAACTGTGCCTGAGGAATTTATGGGTGTTGTTATTGGTGATATTTCAAGCAAAAGAGGCAAAATTTTAGGTACAGAAAAAAAAGCTCGCGCTGTCATCATCAAAGCCACTGTGCCTTTAGCTGAGATGTCTGGATATGCCACTATTCTTCGTTCTTTGACTGAAGGACGAGGCATATTTTATATGGAGCCTTCCCATTATGAAGAAGTGCCACAAAATATCATCGCTTCAATGCTTAAAAAATAATTATAAATAAATTGAGTAATAATTATTATTAACTGGAAGTTTTATTGAAGTGGCAATGGTTTGATAATTATCAAGCAAAGGAAAAATAATTTTCTGATTTTCTTCATCAAGTTCAGAAAAAATATCATCAAGTAAAACAATTGGTTTTTTTTTAAAAAAATTTTCTAAATACTTTATCTCATTAATTTTTAACCAAAAAACTGCCAGTCTTTGTTCACTGCGACTACCAAATTTTGCTACATCTTTTTTTTGATTTTTTTCAGCTGCCAATATTAAAAAATCGTCTTTTTGTGGCCCAATCAAAGTTTTTCTCAATCTTTTCTCCTCCTCTTTTTTTTCTAAAAAAGCCTGTTTATTAATCTCATTCTTACAATAAATTATCGAAAATTTTTTTGAGTCAATCGCTTGATTCAGATTTAAAAAATCAACATACTCTTGTCTTTTTTTTATCAAATAACTTCCCTCTTTTATTAAATAATTATTCCAAAAATCCAGCTCTTCATCTAAATCAACATCATTAAACTTTGTCTCTAAAATTTTATTTCTTTTTTTTAAGGCTGATAAATAATTAGTTAATTTTTTTTTATATTCAAAGTCAAATGTTGAAATTAGTTTATCAAAATAATCACGTCTAAGACTTGGTGAACCAGTAATAATATTGATTTGATCAGGTGAAAATAAAACTGTTTTTAATTGATTAAAAACATATTGATGATATTTTTTTTCTTTTTTATCAATAAAAAATCTCTTCTTTAAACCAGTTTGATCAATGCTAATTTTTATTGAGAAATAAAAATCATTATTTTCATCTCCAATGACTCCCTCGACCAATCCTTCGTCTTTATTAAAATTTAAAAGTTCTTCTTCTTTTATTTCGCGAAATCCAAATCCATTTGCTAAAAAATAAACCGCCTCAAGCAAATTAGTTTTGCCTAAACTATTTTTACCAACAATTAAAGTCATCTTTTTATCAAAAGAAAAACTCTCTTCAAAAAAATTACGAAAATTAACTAACCTAATTTTTTTAAGAAGCATATTAATTTTTTTTCTTTAAAACAAATTTTGTCTCAATTAACAAAGGTAGTTTGATTGTCTGATTGACAAAATTGACTTTGTCTTTAAACATAGAAAATATTTTTTCCCAGTACTTCTTATAATAAAAGGAAATATTAGAAAAATCCTGACGATGAAAAACTTGATACCAAAGATTTTCTCTTGTAAAGATTTTGTGAACAATGTATTTTTTGGAAACCCTAATACTTTCGGTAATTGTTTTTTTAATTTTTTCGTAATCCATTTTCTCCAAAAGATCATAACTGAAAACTAAGTCAAATTGATTATCTTTAAAAGGAAGATTACTGGCATCAGCCACTACTAAATGAGAACGAAGATTTTTTTCTGCTAATTGATAAGCAACTTTTGAAAAATCAACTCCTTTAGCATCAACTCCAAGAATTCGTAAATATTTAACAGTCATCCCCAATCCACATCCTAACTCCAAAGCAGTTTTTGGATTGTAAATTATTTTCAAACTCATTGCTCGAAGAAATCCACGTATATTATGAAAAATTTTTCCAAAAACTGATCCATAATAGCTAATTTTGTGGCCACCTTTTTTTCCTAAATAATAATCTCTATCATAAAAACTTGAGTTAATGCGAAAAGGGGTAATCACTGTTCCTCTAAAATTTTCACCATCAATAATTTTATTTAAATTATCAAAATCGTGACCGCTGGCAACAATTACTGTTAAACCCAATTTTTTGGCTAAAGGAGTAGCAATTGGATCAAAAGGAGCATTTAATCCTGGAGTCCATTTATTCCCAATGATTTTTTCTACCTCCTCCCAAGTAATTTTTTCAATTAACTTTGCGCTTTTAAATTTTTTTGGATCTTTATCATATATGCCATCAACATTTGATAAATTAATTATCAAATTTGCCTTATAATCACGAGCTAAAATCACGGCATCATAATCGGTTGACCAACCTGGTTTCCAACCAGCACCAATGGCTACTGGCTGCCACCAATTAAAAAGTTTTTTGTCATAATTGGTAATAATTCGCGGATGAGCAATATCCTGAAAAATTGTCCTCAGCAAATGGGCATTAAAACGAGTTGCATGAATTCCCAACCAATCAAGATCCTCATTATTAATGTCACCAATTACTTTTTTACCTGCCTCTTGATAATGACGAGCAATTTTACCACCACCAGCAATTAACATAAATCTTTTTCCCTTTGCCACTTGAGAGCGAATAAATTTATTTAAATTTGAAAGAAAAACTGTATCAACACCGCCTTCTGGAGCAATTAAACTTCCACCAACTGAGATGATAATTGGTGCTTCTTTTTTGTTAAAAATCATAATTATTAAAGTTTAGCTATTATTATACTTAATTTTTTTGTTTTATTCAAATAATCCCGCCTTGCAGTCCAAAAATTGTAGCAATAAGTCTCACAATCAAATATGAAAAAACCAATATTCCAAAACCAACAAGCCCAGTGGTGATTTTAGCTTGGGCATTTTTGATTTTATCAGGATTACCTTGCGACATCATATAATCATATCCACCCCAAATTAAAACTGACAAAAGAATAATACC
>JBNASR010000024.1:0-7519 GCA_049717425.1 Microgenomates group bacterium
AATTAATTGATAAATCTGAAAAAAATGGCCACCACCAGATGAAATTAAGGCAATTTTTATCTTTTTTCTTTTTTTTTCATTATTCATCTTTTATTAAAAACCTATGTCTATTCATTAGTAAATTTATATAATATTAATATTTTAACCTATAATCTCGACAATGATTAATTATTACTTGATTTAAAAAACTATTTTCACTAATTTTTGCTTCTCTTCTCCATTTTCTGATAAATTCTTCTGCTAATTTTCTACCTTGAACATCTCCATATAAGGAAAATAGTAGATCCATATAATTATTTCTATTTTTCTCAAAAGAAATTGGCGCCTCATAGAAAAATTTTTGATAATAATAAATTGCCTTTTCATTTTGGTTTAATTTTTCATAAAATCTTGCTTTTTGTTGGTTAAAAATATGACCATTAGGGAAATTTTTTTCGAATAAACCAAGATAATCAAGAACTTTTTTATCTTTCCTATCGATTAACTCAATAATTAAAGGATAATAATAACGCCAATTATAAGGAAAAAAAGCGATTGCTTTTTGATATTGTTTATTTTGAAAGAAAAATTGACTTAAGGTTAAAACAAAATAAAAAACAATAATTAAAAATTGAGGTAAAAATAAATTACTCGTCTTAATTTCATAAATCTCTTTATCTTCCTGATAGATCAATCCAGCTAAAAGAAAATAATTAATTAAAAAAAATGGAAAAATATAAAAAAAATCAAAGAAAAAAACCAAATTTAAACCTAAAAACAAATAAAAAAATTCATTTTTTAAGCTTTTTTTGAAAATTAAATACAAAAAGACAATAAAAGCTAACCCGCCGCCAATTCCAGTCTCAACAAAGATATCAATAAACAAATTATGAGAAGTAGTAATTGCCTCCTCAAGATTGAATTGATTTTTAATAGTATAAAAATATTGATTTTCAAAACCAATTCCAAATGGCTTTTCGGCTAAGATTTTAAGCGTTGATAAAAAATAATCATCTCTTTTTGCTAAAAAACTCTTTTCTTTTGAAATATTTAGGAATTTAATCACCTTTTTTGGCAAGAAATAGTTTGATTTTCCAGTTAAAAGAAAAAATGAGGTAATTAAAAAAATAATAATTAAATAAATCTGTTTATGATGTTTTTTTGCTTTAGCTAACAAAAATCCTAATACTGCTATTAATGAAAATATTGCGCTTCTTGATAGGCTAAATATTAAATTAACAAATGAAATAAAAATTAAAAACCAATATTGATTTTGCCCAAGAAAAAAAACTTTATAAAAAAACAAGATTAAGGCTAAAGCTAACCAATCACCAAAAAGATTATGAAAATAACCATCATAGATAAGACTAGTTGGCTCACTTAAGATCGACCAATTTAAAACTTTAGCAAGTAAAAAAGCCCAATTGATAATGGAGTTAAAAATATAAGAAATTTTTGATAAATATCTCCTATATTTTTTTTATAATTGAAACCGATTAAAAAATATAAAAAACCAATTCCATAAGTCAAAAACTTCATAATAGCAATATATTTGTCATAGGCAAAAAATAAGCTTATCAGAGAAAATATGAGAAAAAATAAGAAAAAAATTGTTGGTAATTGAGGAATTTTTGTTTTTTCTTTTTTAAAAATAAAAAATAAAACCGAACCAAGCATTAAAATAAAAAACGAGGCTTCATATTCATCCAAAAAACCAAAAAAGGTAGTTAAAAATGAGAAGACTGTAAAGAAAAATAAAAAGACATTCATAATTAAATTAATTGTACACAGAAAAAAATTGCTTATTATTTAATAGTTTTTATAGTATTTCTTTATATTATAATTTTTTGTAATATATGTGGGTATTTAATCATTTTAAAAAAATTAATTTTTCGTTAATTTTAAATTCCATAATTATATTTATCGGTTTGATTTTAAGGCTAAGTTTGATTATAAAAAGAAATATTTTTACTGATGAAGTTTTTTATACAGAAATTGCATTATTGAATAATATTAAAAATATAATCTTAATTAATCATTGGATAAAAGATCATGGGATCATCTATTATATTTTTTTGAAACCATTTTTATTAATTACAAAAAAAATTGAACTGCTTCGATTGACAAATTTAATATTTTATCTTTTATCTATTTTTTTCCTAGTATTTTTTGTTAACAAAATATTTAAATCTAAAACTCTAACAACCATTATTATTTTTTTTTATTCTGTTAACCAATATTTTGTTAATTTGAATTCGATGATTAGCCCCTTTAATTTAGTATCTTTTTTAAGTTTAATATCGATTTTATCCCTAATTTACATTAGTACTTATTTACATGAAAGAAAAATTCATATCTTTTATTATGTTTTATTTATTCTCAGTACAATTTTAGCATTCTACTCTGATTATTCATTTTTTTTTACAATTCCTTTATATTTTTTACTAATTTTAAATACATTAAAAAAATCAAACTTTAAGAATCTACCGCTTTTTATTTGTTTAGAAATTATTCTTATATTTGTTATCCCTGGATTTTATCAATTTATTAATAATACTAATAAAATTAAACAGTTATTTCCAATAGCCTATAAAGATCTAGGTTTAGTTAACTTTATCAATATTATTAGTAATTATTTATTTTTAAGACAAGATGAATTTTTCTTATCTTCATTAATAATGTTAATTATTATTTTTACTCCTCATATTTTTTTAAAGAAAGATTATATTTTAAAGAATTTTTATTTTTATCTTTTAATTGCTTTAATCATTAATTTTTTTATTCAATTTTTTATTAGTAAATATATGTTTTCTCTAATTATAGAAAGATCATTCTGGTTTCTAAATTTTATAATTGTTCTCTTAATTTCAATCAATGTGTATATTTTAATAAAAGAAAATAATTACTTTTTAAAATTAATATCAATAGCCTTATTATTGCTTCCTTTATTTAGTAATATTAATAAAAACAAAATTTGGATAGGTATAAAAGAAGAAATAAATTACAAACAAATAAAAGAACTAAATGAAAATAAAAAAATTTTTTTCATTATCATTGATAATGAATACGGATTTTATCCAATTACAAACTATTATTTAAGTAAAAATTTTACAAACACAAAAAATAATTTTTATCTCCTTAGAAAATTTGACTCTGAAAAGATTATTAATTTAATTAAAAACAATTTAAACAAAAAGCAAAATAAAATAATTTTAGTTCTTATAAATCAACCTAATTATTATTATGAAATGCTCAAATATAAAGAATTTTTTTTAGATGGAATAAAAATTTATAATTTAGTATCAAAAGAAGGTACTTAATCTATGCTAAGCATTGTAATTCCAACATATAATGAAGCGAAAAATATAATCAAATTAATAAATAGAATTTTATCGTTAAATGAAAAGGTCGAAATAATTATTGTTGACGATAATAGCCCAGATGGCACTGCAAAGGAAATTATTAAAAACTTTTACGCAAACAAAAAAATCAAATTAATTGTAAGAAAAAAAAAGAGGGGTTTAGGAACTGCAATACTTGAAGGAATAAAAGTTGCAAAAGGCAAAATAATTGTGGGGATAGATGCGGATTTTAATCATCCACCGGAATTAATTCCAAAACTAATAGAAAATGTTAAAAATTATGAATTTGTGGTTGCTTCCCGCTTTATTAAGGGAGGCGGTATGGAAGATAAATTCCGTTATTTTTTTACTTATTTATTTAACTTGTTTTTAAAATATATTCTTGGTTTTCCCACAATGGATAATATGAGTGGCTTTTATGCAATTAAAAAGGAAAAATTGAGACTGTTGCCTCTTAATAAGATTTATTATGGCTATGGAGAGTACCATCTAAGATTAGTGTGGTATGCAAAAATATTTAATTTTAAAATTAAAGAAATACCAGTTTATTATAAGAAAAGAAATTATGGAAAAAGTAAATCAAATCTTTTAAAGATGTTTTTTATTTATATTTTAAATGCAATCAAGCTAAAATTTAAGTTATAATAATTTTTAATTCTATTTATTTTATTTTATGTTCTTTAAAATCCCTCTTTCTAAACCCTACATTACAAAAACTGACCTTAGACAAATAAAAAAATGTTTTGATACAACCTGGATCTCTTCAAAAAGCCCCTACGTTAACAAATTTGAGCAAAAATTTGCCAAAATTATTAGTAAAACGAAATATTCTGTTGCTGTTAATAGCGGTACATCTGCATTGTTTCTAGCTCTAAAAACATTAAATATTGGTCAACAGGATGAAGTAATAATCCCATCCTTTACCATGATAGCAACTATTAATGCGGTTGTCTGGGCTGGCGCTAAACCAATTTTAGTTGATAGTCAATCAAAGTCCGATTGGAATATAAATATTGATCAAATAGAAAAAAAAATTACCAAAAAAACAAAAGCAATAATTCCTGTTCATGTCTATGGATACGTTTGTCAGATGAATAAAATTTTAAGAATTGCTAGAAAATATGGTTTATACGTGATAGAAGATGCCGCTGAAGCAATGGGATCAACTTACAAAGATAAATTTGCTGGTTCATTTGGCGATATCTCTTGCTTTTCTCTTTATTCAAATAAAATTATCACTACAGGTAATGGTGGAATTTTAGCTACTAACTCAAAAAAAATCTATGAAAAAGCAAAAAAACTGAGTTTTTTTGATTTCAATCCAAAAAGACACTTTCTTCATTATAATATCGGCTATAACTTAGTAATTACAGGACTGCAAGCTTCACTTGGAATTTCTCAATTAGATAAATTTCATCAACTTTTGGAAAATAGAAGAAAAATTTTCAAACTTTATTTTAAATATCTTCATAAAAACAAAAAAATATCATTTATTTTTCCTGAAAAAGGTATCAAACCAAATTATTGGTTTCCAGCGATTATTTTTAAATTACCAAAAGATAAAAATAAAGTAAAAAAAATTCTTGAAAAAGAAGGAATAGAAACAAGAAATTTTTTCATTCCAATACATAGACAACCCATCTACAAAGATATGTTTAAAAATGAAGATTTTCCTAATGCCGATTTTTTTTATAAAAGAGGTTTGTTGTTACCTTCATATTATCAATTAACTGAAAAAGATATTTTGTTTATTACAAAAATAATTAACAATAACTTATGAAAAAAAACGAATATAAGAAAATGTTTGATTTTGAGAATCAACATTTCTGGTTTATTGGTAAAAAATATTTCATTAAAACACTTCTTGATAGATATTTGCCTAAAAAGGGATTAAAAATACTTGATGTAGGTTGTGGAACTGGTGGTCTAACCAGTTTTTTAAATAATTATGGCCAAACAGTTGGTATCGAAAAAAATAAATATGCTATTAAGTCAGCACGCCAACGCAATCTTAACATAAAACTCGCCGACGCTCAAAAAATTCCATTTTCTTCAAATTCGTTTGACCTAGTAACAATTTTTGATGTCTTGTACCATAAAAATGTAAAAAATGAAGAAAGAGTAATTTTGGAAGCAAAAAGAGTTTTAAAAAAAGACGGTTTTTTGCTCATTGCCGATAGTGCTTTTTCTTTTCTAAAGAGCCAACATGATAAAATTCTTCACGGAAATAAAAGATTTACTATTAGTTATTTGAGTAATTTATTGAATAAAAATGGTTTTAATGCTTTGCGATCTTCATACATCTTTTTTCTCATTTTTCCCTTTATTTTTTTAAAAAGAAAGTTTTTTTAATTTTTTAGATAATAAGAATGTTTCTGATGTCGATCGCGTCCCAAAAATCATTAATTACTTCTTGAAAAAAATGCTTGCTTTTGAGGCTTGGTTATTAAGATATATAAATTTTCCCATTGGTTCTTCCTTAATTATTATCGCCAAAAAAAATTCCTAGAGGATTTATATAAAATCCAAAATCACCCTCTTCAACTTCTCAAAATCCACTTTTTGTCTTAACTCTCTCATCACCTGACCAATAAGAAAGTTTAGGGCATTGGTTTTGCCTTTTTTAAGATCTTCAACTGGCTTGGGATTGGCAGATAAAACTTTTTTTACCACTTCTTTTAACTTATCTTCTGAAATATCAACAACGGCTGTTTGATTTTTAAAAACATTAATTACTTTTTCAACTTGATCAACATAAAGATTAACAGGCAATTTTTTATTGATTAAATAATTGGCTAATTTTTTTAAATCAATCCCCTGTTTATTTGCCTCTTGAAAAAGTAAATCGAGCCATTGAGCCTCCTCTGGCTTATCAAACAAAAGATCTAAATCTTTATTTTTTAATTGATATTTTTCTTGCCAGGTTTTTAATATCTGCTCAGGTAATTGAGGAAGACTTGTTTTAATTTTCCCAAGCCAATCATCGCTGATTTTAATTGGTGGAATATCAGGATCAGGAAAATATCGATAATCAGCTGCCTCCTCTTTTGAGCGCTGAGAATAAGTAATATTTTTTTGAGCATTGTAACCTCGGGTTTCTTGAAGAGGAGTTTTTCCATCAGAAATAATTTTTTTCTGTCTTTCAATCTCATATTCAATAGCTTTTTCCAAAAATCTAAATGAATTGATGTTTTTCAGTTCAACTTTATAATTTGGAAGATCTTTGTCTTTTTGATTTTTTAATGAAACATTAGCCTCAAGCCTCATCTGACCTTTCTCCATATCAGCCTCAGAAATCCCCAAATAGCGGACGATTTGATAAATCTTTTTGGCATACTCTTTAGCTTGAGAGGCGCTTTGAATATCAGGCTCAGTAACAATCTCAATCAAAGGCACTCCTGATCGATTAAAATCAATAAGCGAAACTTTTTTCCCACCAACAGTTGCGTGAACTAATTTACCAGTGTCCTCCTCCAAATGAATCCGGCGAATCCTTATCTCACCTTCACTTGTTAAAACTTTTCCATCAAAGCAAAATGGTAGATCATACTGGGAAATCTGATAGCCTTTTGGTAAATCTGGGTAAAAATAATGCTTTCTGTCAAATTTAGAAAATTGATTAATTTTGCATCCCAAAGCCAAACCAAGCCTAATCGTCCATTCAATCGCTTTTTTATTGGCAACGGGCAAAGCTCCAGGAAGCCCCAAACATACAGGACAGGTATAAATATTGGGTTTTGGTGCATTAAAGGGGTCGTTTTTGCAGCCACAAAACATCTTGGAGTTAGTCTTTAACTCAACATGAATCTCCATGCCAATAATTGGTTGATAGTCCATAAAAATTATCCTAATTTTTAATTAACCTAAATCCTTTTTTATCTCACTCTCAAAACACCAACCAGCTTGCAAAACTTTTTCTTCTTGAAAATAATTTCCCATGATATTTAGCCCTAAATAAAGATTGGTTTTTTTATCTTTAAACATCGGCACTGACAGTCCACAGATTCCAGATAAAGCTGATGGCTCAACCAACATATCCTGAAGCTCACCAAACATCGGATCGCCTGCTGAGGCACCAAGTGGTAAAGCAAAAGAAGGTGAAGTTGGTGAAATCAAAAGATCATATTTTGAAAATAATTGTTTAAAATTTTCCACATACATCCCTCTTACCTTTTGAG
>JBNASR010000024.1:7529-9287 GCA_049717425.1 Microgenomates group bacterium
AAGCAAAAGCGCCAAGCATAATCCGATTTTTAGCTTCATGCCCAAAAAAGCTTCGCGGATTACCATATCTTATCCCATCATAACGGGCTAAGTTACTTGAGACTTCAGCTCGCTGGACAATCGTGTAAACTGAAATCGCGTATTCATGAGATAAGACTTTATCTTTTTCTAATTTTTTTGAAGTTGAAATTAAATCAACCTTAGCCCCTAATTTTTCAAAAATTTTTCCTGCTTCAATGGTTTTTTGAGCCGCTAAAGTATTTTTTATAGCTTTATGATCAACATAGACTATACCAATTTTAAAATCTTTTACTCCTTTTTTTAAATTTTTTGTGTAATCCTCAACTGGCAAAGGTGAGGTGGTTGCATCATTATCATCTTTTCCAGCAATATAATTTAAAATTATAGCGCTGTCTTCAACTGTTTTTGTGATTGGTCCAGGGCAGTCAAGTGATGACCCCATCGCAATCACTCCATACCGGCTAACCCTTCCATAGGTTGGCTTTAAACCAACTACACCACACCAAGCTGCTGGCTGACGGATAGATCCGGCAGTTTCTGTACCAAGAGAAGCTATGGCTAAGTCAGCGGCAACCGCTGCAGCTGAGCCACCTGATGAGCCACCAGGTAGATAATTTGGGTTTTTTGGATTCTTGGTTGGTCCATAATCTGAGGTTTCTGTTGATGAGCCATGAGCCCAAGCATCCATATTAGTTTTGCCAAAAACCACTCCTCCAGCTTCTTTTAGTTTTTTTGTGACAGTTGATTCATACTGAGGAAAATAACCATCAAGGACTTTTGATGAAGCCGTGGTTGGCAAGCCAATAGTCAAAAAATTATCTTTTACTGCAAAAGGGATTCCTTTTAATACTTTATCTTGATTCTCATTTGCTTTTTCTAATGCTTGTTTGTCAACCGAAAGATAAATATTTAAATCTTTGTTTTTTTGATGATAAGCTTCCCATAAATCATGATATAAATCAGTCAAAGAAATCTCTTTTTTTTCCAAAAGCTCAAGGGCTCTTTTTAAAGTTAACGTGTTTAGCATTTTAGTCCTCCTCCAAAATCTGATCAACTACAAAATAACCATTATGTTTATTTTTAGCTTGGGATAAAGCTTCATCTTGAGAAAGCATCTTTTTTTCCTCAACAACATCTTCTCTAAAAACATTCTCAAGCGAAGTCACCTGATGAACTGGTTCAACTCCTTGAGTATCAACTTTAAAAAGTTCATCAACCACAATCAAAGTCTTGTTAAAACCATTAAGCAACTCTTCTGCTTCTTTATCACTTATTGGAATTTGAGATAATTTGGCAATTTTAAAAACTAAATTTTTATCAAGCTTCATAAAGAAAATTATAGCAAAAAAATACCTGAAGATAAATAATTTTATATAATTAACTTATGATTTTTTTCCTTTTTCTTCTCTGGCGAATTGTTGATTTTTTAATTATTTTTTTAGCCAGTAAATTTATCCCTTATCTTGGTTTTTTTCCTTATAAAGAAACATTAAATCAATATCAGTTGCCTTTTTGGCTTTCAAAATTAGCTAATTTTGATGGAGTTCACTATCTTTTAATTGCCAAAAACGGCTATAGTCAATGGGAACAAGCTTTTTTTCCTTTATATCCAATCTTAATAAAAATTATCAACATTTTTATCAATAACTATCTTCTAACAGGTCTTTTAGTTTCCAACATTAGTTTTTTAGTTGGTCTTTATTTTTTAAAAAAAACTTTTGAAAAAGATCTAGGAGA
>JBNASR010000025.1:0-8847 GCA_049717425.1 Microgenomates group bacterium
GTTGATGTCTTTCGTTTTAATTTTAAGCACAATAAGACAAGTTGGCACAGTCACATGATTGAAAAAGTAAATAATGTTGCCAATAAATTGTCAAAACCAATTGGCACTTTAATTGATCTTCAAGGGCCGGAAATAAGATTATTTATCTTAAAAAATCTTGAACAAATCGAGCTTAAGAAAAATCAACTTTTGGAAATTGGTGTTGATATTCAATTTTCTCACCCACAAATCAAAGAAATTCTAAAAAATAATCAAAAGATTCTTGTTGATGATGGTTATTTTATATTTATTGTAAAGAAAAATAATAATAAGATTTATTTACAATCACAGACTCAAGGATTACTTAAAAATCGAAAAACTGTTAATTTGCCTGAGGTTAATCTTGATTTTCCATCATTGGTTGAAAGAGATTTTGAAGGATTAAAGTTAGCAGCAATAAAAGAGATTGATTATATAGCTTTATCTTTTGTTAGGTCTGATAAAGATATCATTGATCTTAAAAACGAGATGAAAAAATATAATGTTAAATCAAAGATAATCGCTAAAATTGAGACCAAAAAAGCCATTGATAATATTGATTCCATCATCAAAGAAGTTGATGGCGTGATGGTGGCTCGGGGTGATATGGCAGTTGAGATCTCCTGGGAATCAGTGCCATATTATCAAAAAATGATTATCAAAAAAGCAAGAGAGGCTGGAAAGTTTGTTATAACTGCCACGCAAATGCTTGAATCAATGATTAATAATCCTTTACCAACTCGTGCTGAGGTATCTGATGTTGCTAATGCTTTTTATGATGGTACAGATGCTGTCATGCTTTCGGCTGAGTCAGCGTCAGGAAGATATCCAATTGAGGCAGTATTAATGATGAAAAAAATTCTTGAATTCAATGAAAGCAGATTTAGTTGGCAAGATAATTATGGTTTATTAAATTTAAGCAATGATGAAACAGATTTGATCACCAGAGCTGCTTTTGAAATCTATCAAAAAATAAAAAACCAACAACGATTGGCAGGTTTTATTGTTTTTACTGAAACAGGTAAAACAGCCATTACTCTATCACGATTTCATCCAAAAATTCCAATATTTGCCATTAGTCCTAATAAAAAAATCGCTGATTTTTTAAATGTTTATTTTGGAATTTATCCGGTTGTCTACCCACTTCTTAGATCAGGTTTGGTTGATATAAATGAAATAAACAAGGTAATAAAATTTTTGGTTAGTAATTTTAAAACAAGCAAATTAAAAGAAAATCAGAGTTTTGTTGTTCTTCATGGTGATTATTGGGGAAAAACCGGTGGTACCTCAACAGTAAGAATTGTTAACATATAGTATAATACTTTTATGCCGTCTGATATCTCAATTAGTTTTAAAAATGTTTCAAAAAGTTATCCCCTGCTTCATCAAAAGACCTTGAAAGAGTTTTTTCAGGCAATTTTTACTCGAAAAAAAACTATTGAAAAAGTTGAGGCATTAAAAGATATATCATTTGAAGTTAAAAAAGGCGAAACTGTTGGCATTATTGGTAAAAATGGCGCTGGCAAATCAACACTTTTAAAATTAATTGCCAGAGTTTCCTATCCAACAAAAGGCCAAATAAAGGTTGATGGACGAGTTGTGCCAATGATTGAATTGGGTGCAGGTTTTCATCCAGAGTTAACAGGCAAAGAAAATATTTTTTTAAATGGAGTGATTTTGGGGCTTGAGGAAAAATATTTGCTGGAAAAATTTTCAGAAATTGTTGCTTTTTCTGAGATTCCTATGGAGTTTATTTTTACTCCTGTTAAATATTATTCATCAGGGATGTTTATGAGGTTAGCTTTTTCTGTGGCAATTTTTTCCAAACCAGAGATTTTGCTTGTTGATGAGATTTTGGCGGTTGGAGATGTTAGTTTTCAAAAAAAATGCCTTCAAAAAATGGAGGAGTTTAAAAAAGAAAAAGTCACCATTGTCTTAGTTTCCCATAGTTTGGAGACAGTAAAAAATTTTTGCCAGCGAGTGATTTATTTAAAAGATGGAAGAATTGAGTATGATGGAGATGTAAATGAAGGGATAAAGAAATATAATGAAAAAAGTTAGAAGTTAGATGTTTTATGTTTGATGATATGCAATACTGGTCGCTTATTAAAAAATTAACATTGCGGGAGATAAAGGCAAGGTATAAACAGTCTTTTTTGGGATTTTTTTGGATTATCTTAAATCCTTTTTTTCAGATGCTTATTATGAGTTTTGTTTTTTCAAAAATCATGCTTATTAGTAATTTAGGCGTACCCTACCCCCTATTTATTTATGCTGGGCTTTTACCTTGGACTTTTTTGGTGGCTTCATTAACCTCTTCAATGAATGTATTTATTAATGATGCTTCATTAATTAAAAAAATATATTTTCCAAGAGAAATTTTAGTGATTTCAACCATTTTGGCAAAGTTATTTGATTTTCTTTTGAGTTTATTGATTTTTGTGGCAATGATGGTTTTTTATAAAGTGAATTTTTCTTGGTTTATGCTTCTTTTTATTCCTATTTTTTTAATTCAGCTGATTTTTGTTTATAGTTTGTCTTTAGTTTTGGCAGCGTTTAATCTGTATTATCGAGATATTCAATATCTTTTTAACCTTGTAATTAATTTATGGTTTTACTTGACACCAATTGTTTACTCAGTTGATTTTTTTCCAGAAAAGTACCGAATAATTTTTCAACTAAATCCTATGTCTGTTTTTATCAATGGTTATCGAAAAGTTCTTTTTGGTGGTGATTGGCCAAATTTTCATAGTTTAACTGTGGGTTTATTAATTTCATCAATAATGCTTTTTATCAGCCGAATAATTTTTAGTAAGTTAGAAAAAAATTTTGCTGATATCGCTTAAATTGAGAAAATTAACCAAGATTAAAAATTTTACCTAAAAAAACAACAATTACTGCTAAAGTGATCACTGCTGCTGCTATTTTAATTGCTAGACTACTAAAACCACTAACTTTATATTGCCCCATAATCTCTTCATCTTCTGAAAATTTAATTAAAAAGTAGAAAATAATTGGCAACATTGCTCCATTTAAAAAGTCAACATACAAAGTAAGATCAAACAGTGATATTGAAGGAATAAGGGCGGCTAAAAGACCAATTAAAATCTGAATAATAAAAAATCCATAAAAAAGTTTGCCTTTTTTAAAATCAGCATCAAGTGAGCCTTCATAACCAAACATTTCGGAAAAAACATAAGCAGTAGCCAGTGGAACAATCGTTAATCCAAGAATTGAGGCACCAAAAAGACCAATGCCAAAAAGAATAGTGGCTAATTCGCCTGCAAAAGGCTTCATTGCCAAGCCAGCTGATAAGCCATCAACATTGTGAATACCATTAATAAATAAAGTATAGGTGACTGCCACTGCCATCATCCAAGAAAAAAAGTTAGTTAAAAAAGCACCAAAAAAAACTTCAATTCTTTCTGCTTTAAGATGTTGAACATCAAGTTTTTTATCAATGATATATGAGTGAACAAAAAACTGTCCCCAAGCTGTAATTGTAGTGCCCAAAATAGCAATATTAGCAAACCAGTAGTTGATATCTGGTAGGTATTTTAAATCAGGAAAAATTAAGCTTTGGCGCAAAGCCTCGCCCCAATTTGGTTTTGCCAAAAAAGCAGAGATGACATAACTGAGATAAAAAAATATCATAAAAATAAAAATCCGTTGAGTTTTTTTGTAGTCAAATTTAATAACAAATAGAGAAAGCAAAATAGCAGTAACAATTAATCCCAGTTGCCAGTTAATATTAAAAATTTGAAAACTTGCTTTTAGACCGGCAATATTTTGCAGGACCACTCCTTGATTGGTGATGAAATATAAAGTAAAAATAATTAAAGAAATGGTGACTCCGTAGCGCTCACGGATGAGATCTCCCAAGCCTTTTTTAGCAACAACAGCTATCCGTGAGCCAATTTCTTGAGTTAAAGCCAAAATCAAAGTAATTGGAATGATTAAAAACTGAGAGTTCATCCCATATTTTGCAGCACCAACAGTGTAGGTAGCTACTCCTCCTGCATCATTATCAGCAACAGCGGTAATAATTCCAGGTCCAATTACTGCTAAAAAAAGAAGAAGTTGACGCTTAAATCTCTTGATAAAATTTTGTAGTTTAGAAATCATTTTTATATTATAATAATTCAATTAAAAAAAATAAAGAAATAAATAAATAATCAAATAAATAAATAAAAAAATAAATAAATGTAATTAAGAAATGAAAAAATTAAGTAATTAAGGGAAAAGAAGTTTGCAGTTCTCAGTTTTCAAACGAAACTTATAAAACATTTAAGTTTACAAACAAGGATTATCCTGTTTTCAAACTGAAAACTGAAAAATGAAAACTTATATTAGTTTTTTATTTTTTAGTTTTTGGTTTTGAGTTTTAATTTTGACATTTGACATTTGAGATTTTTTAATGCTAAATGTTAGACGTTAGATGTTAGATGTTATGAATATTCGCAATTTTGCTATTATTGCTCATATTGATCATGGGAAAAGTACTTTGGCGGATAGGTTTTTGGAGCTTACTGAAACAGTGGAAAAAGGCAAACATCAGGAGCAGTTATTAGATCGCAATCCGATCTCAAGGGAAAGAGGGATTACGATAAAGTTAGCACCGGTAAGAATGGAGTTTAAAAGGTCATTTCCAACTAATGATCAAATTATTTTAAATTTGATTGATACTCCGGGTCATGTGGATTTTTCTTATGAGGTAGATCGGACTTTAGCTTGTGTTGAAGGAGTGATTTTGCTTGTTGATGCTACTCAAGGGATTCAAGCGCAAACAATTGCTAATGCTTATAAGGCAATTGAAAAAAACTTGGTGATTATTCCGGCGATTAATAAAATTGATTTGTCAAATGCTCAAGTTGAGGCGACTAAAAAGCAATTAATTGATTTTTTGGGGGTTAAGAATGAGGAGATTTTTTTGGTTTCAGCCAAAACTGGGCAAGGAGTCAAAGAGCTTCTTGAGGCTGTTATTAAAAAAATACCACCAGCAAATGTAGAAAAAACCTCTCAAAATGGAAAAAATTTTATGTCTTCATCTTCAGAAATGAATTTTCAATCGTTGATTTTTGACTCTTACTATGACTCTCATCGAGGGGTGATTATTTTTGTTAGAGTTTTTAGTGGACAAGTAAAAAAAGCAGATAAAGTAAGGTTGGTTAATCTAGGAACTGAGTTTATTGTCAATGAAGTTGGCTATTTTACTCCAGATTTAAAGGAGTCAGAATCACTTCAAGCTGGAGAGATCGGCTATATTATCACTAATTTAAAAGATATCCATCAAGTGGCAGTTGGTGATACTGTTGTTTTTTCAGGTGATAAAAATGCTCAAGCACTTGAGGGTTATAAAAAGGTTAAACCAATGGTTTTTGCCTCAATTTTTCCAACTGATACTGCTGATTATTTGAATTTAAAAAAAGCTTTAGAAAAACTTTATTTAAATGATTCCTCTTTGCAATTTCAGGGAATTTATAGTCAAGCGATGGGAGCTGGGTTTAGAGTTGGTTTTTTGGGACTGCTTCATGCCGATGTGGTTAGAGAAAGACTAGAAAGAGAGTTTAATCTCAGTTTAGTTTTAACACCTCCAAAAATCGAATATCAAGACACACAAAAAACTGGTATTAAAAAAGAGCCATGGGTGAAAGTAACTATTTTGACACCTGATCACTATGTTGGTGAGATAACTCAGTTGATGCAACGATATCGAAGTGTTTTTGTGACAATGGATAACAAAAATCAGACAATTTTAGTTTATGAGATGCCAATGGCTGAGATGATCACTGATTTTTTTGACAATTTAAAAAGTGTTACTTCAGGTTATGGCTCAGTTGATTGGCAGTTTTTGGAGTATCGAGAAGTTAAAGCTGATGAACTAAAAATTTTAATAAATGGCCAAATGGTTGAGGAGTTTTCAGAGATTGTGGTTGAGGAGAAAAGTTATCAGCGCGCTTGCTTTTTAACTGAAAAATTAAAAGAGTTAATTCCTCGACAACAGTATGAAGTCAAAATTCAAGGGCAGTACCGTGGAAAAATCATTGCCTCAACCAGAATTGCTCCTTTTAGAAAAGATGTGTTAGTCAAATCAGGAAAAGTTTTGGGAACTGGTGATGTTGGTCGCAAAAAAAAGCTTTTGGAAAAGCAAAAAGAAGGAAAAAAACGAATGAAAATGGTAGGTAAAGTGGAGATTCCAAAGGAGGCATTTGTCAGACTTTTTAAAAAAAACTAGATCTCTTGCCAGTTGATATTTTTATCTTTTTTCATAAATGTGTATTGACGTTTAGCATACTGCATCTCAGCAATTATCCAATTTTCAATCGCCTGTTTTTGAGAAACTTTGCCTTCAAGATATTCAATTAGTTGTTTATAACCAATTGTTTGCAGTCCAGGATCAGTTTTTTTATATCCTAATTGCAAAATTTTTTTGACTTCGTCAATGGCGCCTTTTTGAAGGCGCTTTTCGACTCTTTTTTCAATGGCTTTTTTAAGTTCTTCTTTGTGTTTATACTTTAAACCAATAAATTTTTTAATGATAAATTTTGGTTTTTTATTTTTTGAAAAAGCACTTCTTAAATTTTGATATTGATAAATCTCTATTTTGCGAATTAAACGCCTGGGATTATGCCAGTCGCTTTGATTCATCTTAGATTCAATTTCTGAGTCAAGTTTTTTTAAAATTTGCTGAAGTTCGCCGACAGTTTTTTGGTTGAGTTTTTCTCGCAGTTTAAAATCAGGCGGGATTTGAAAGTCAAACCCATAAAGAAGATGTTTGAGATAAAAATATGTACCACCAACTAAAATCGGTGTTTTACCTCGTTTTTGAATATCATCAATTATTTTTGTGGCTAATTTGGCATATTCATATGAGGAAAAGTATTGATTTGGCTCAACAATATCATAAAGCCAAAGTTTAGATTCATTTTGAGAGTTAAGGGAAAAACTATAGAAATTAATAAATTCATCTTGATATTTGATATTAGATATTTGATATTGGATATTGGCAAATTTATCTAAGTCTTTGCCAGTAATAATATTTAAATATTTATAAATTTGTCTTGAGTCAAAGTTAATAATCTCGCCATGATATTTTTTTGCCATTTCAATGGCAAGACTAGTTTTTCCAGTGGCTGTCTGGCCAGTGATAATGATCATTTTTATTTAGATGCTTCAATGAGATTTTTATAAAGATAAGCAACATCAATTGGACCAATACCACCAGGCGTTGGTGTGTAAAAAGAAGCAATTTTTTCAATCTCTTTTTCCTCATAATCACCTTTTAATTTTCCATTTTCTTTTCGCAAGCCAACATTGATCAAAATCACTCCTGGCTTTAAATATTGGGGCTCAATCACTTTTTTACCAACAGCACTGATGATGATGTCAGCCTCTTTTAAATACTCCTGCGGATTTTCCGTTTGCGAGTGAAGATTGATAAAATCAATTTTCAATTTTTGTAAAGTTTGGCCAATTGGTTTGCCACCAGTTGGTCCTCGACCCAGCAAAACAATTTTTTTATTCTTAAAAACTTTCTTAAAAAAGTTAGCATCTTTTTTTAAGTCAATTAATAGTCGCTTATCAATTTTTCGACCAGCATAGATGTATTTTAAAATCGTTAACACTGCTAGACCAATTGGTGGCAAATATCGAGTTTTTCGGTGATGACCTTCAATATCTTTTTTTATATCAATATAATCAAAAATAGTTTCTGTTGAAAATTGAGCTGGTAAAGGCTGTTGGATAATGATTCCAGAAACAGAAGGATTTTTGTTTTCTTTTTTGATTTGTTCAATAAAGCTAATGAAATTTGGAATAGTCTTTAAGTGAATTATTTGATAGCCAATACCGAGTTTTTTAGCAGTCTTTTCTTTAATTTTGACAAAGGATAGTTGGTCAGGAGAGTCTCCAATTAAAAAAACTGTCAACAAAGGTTTGATTTTTTTTCTTTTAAGCTTAGCAACCTCTTTTTTGACGCAGTTTTCAATAAATGAGGCAATCTTTTTACCATTAATAATCATTATCTATTAATTATATCACACTGTTGTGGCGCTGACAACATGATCGTTTTTATCTGAGAAACGCATCAGAATCACTCCTTTGGCAGTGCGTGATCTAGATGGTATTGAGGCAAGCGGAATCTTAACTACCTGTCCTAAAGCTGAAGTAATAATCAAGGTCTCATCCTCTGGTTTAACTATTGAGGCAATGGCAATATTGCCCATTTTGTCATCAACTGAGGCGATCTTAACTCCTTTTCCAGCTCGATGCTGACCTTTAAAATTAGTCAGTTGAGTTTTTTTACCAATCCCCTTTTCACCAATGACCAAAATATCTTTATTAAACTCTTCATCAGAAAAAACATCAGCGGCAATCACCTGATCGCCAGCTTCAAGCTCCATTCCCTTAACTCCAATTGAGGCGCGACCAGTGGGTCTGATTTCTTTTTCTTTAAAAACAATTGCTTTGCCATGACGAGAAACTAAAATGACATTTTTATTGCCATCAGTTAGTTTTACCCATAAAAGTTCATCATTTTTTTCAAGCCTTATGGCAATAATGCCGTTAGTGCGAATATTGGTGTACTCTTCAAAGGAAGTTTTTTTCACATTGCCCATTTTTGTTGTCATAACAATAAAAAGATTTTTAGCATTATCGATGGCAGTGTTGTCAAAAGTTAAAATTGAGGTAATTTTTTCATCTTGTTTTAAAGCCACCAGATTGACAATTGCTTTACCTTTTGAAGTGCGTGATCCAACTGGTATATCCCAGACACGATTTTGAAAAACTCTTCCCTGATTGGTAAAAAACAACATATAATCATGAGTC
>JBNASR010000026.1:0-8555 GCA_049717425.1 Microgenomates group bacterium
AATTTTTTATCCTGACAAAAGTCCATTACTTGCCGGTTTTTGATGACAAGGATAATTTTATTGGAATTATTTCAGCAAGGCGAGTGCTAAACTATTTAAAATCATTGCCTGTTTTTGATATTAAGGTGGCTGATTTTATTAAAAGAAAAAAAATCCCTATTTTTATTTATCCCAATACTACAGTTCCTGAAGCTTTAGCAACTTTTAAAAAAACAAAAATTTCCAAACTTATTGTTGTTGACAATGATGGTCGATTAAAGGGAGTTTTAAGTTATTATGATCTGATTGATTTTTTGGTTTCGCCAGTTGGTAGGGAAGAGCGCGGAGACAGACAAGGATTTAAAAAACACCTTTTATCAAAACCAGTCAGTGATTTTTATAAAAGCTTTGTTTTAACCATCACTAAAGAAGATAATTTGAATAAAGCTATCAATTTAATTTTAGATAAAAAAATTGGTAGTGTGATTGTTGTTGATGAAAAAAGAAAGCCTTTAAATATTATCACTACTTCAGATTTGTTAAGGCATTATCTAAATGAATCAAAAGCTGGTTTTTTCAAAAACATCGCCTCAGGCTTAAAAGCAATTCTTCCCAGGAGATGATTTATGAAAAAAATTATTTTATTTTTTATTTTGATTTTAGCGCTTTTTCTAAGATTTTATAATCTTAATTGGGATAGTAATCAGCATCTTCATCCTGATGAAAGATTTTTAACTATGGTTTCAACTTCAATGAAATTACCAGCATCGCTTGATCAATATTTAGACCAAAAAATGTCTTTAGTTAATCCCGCTAATGTTGGTTATAACTTTTTTGTTTATGGGACTTTTCCTTTGGTTTTAAATAAATATTTAGCTGTGTTTTTAAATAAAGATAATTATGATGATATAGTGATTGTTGGTAGATATCTTTCTGCTTTGATGGATTTTTTTTGTGTGATTATGATTTATAAAATTGGTAGGTTGTTGTTTGATAAAAAAAATGTTTTAATTTCTGCATTTAACATTCCGGTTTTAATGGCTTTTTTTTATGCCATCTCTGTATATCCGATTCAATCAGCTCATTTTTTCACCACTGATACTTTTTTGAATTTTTTTATGTTGGCAAGTTTTTACTTTGCTTTGAAGTTGATTAAAAATCATGCATTGGGGTTTTTGATGACTTTTTTTTCCGCTTTATTTTTTGCTTTAGCTTTAGCATCAAAAATCTCAGCTTTATACATTTTGCCTTTGAATGTTGGAGTTATTTTTTTATCGCATTTGAAACAAAATAAAAAATTTATTGGCTTATTGATGCATTTTATTTTTCATGTTGGATGTTATCTAGTGTTGGTATATTTTTTCTTGCGAATTTTTAATCCTTATTACTTTCAAAATCTTTCGTTTTTTGATTTTTCTTTAAATAAAAATTTTGTTGAGAGTATAAAATCGCTAAAACAATTATCAACAAAAGAAGCTTGGTATCCGCCAGCTGTTCAGTGGATTAACAAGCCGTGGTGGGGTTTACTAGCAACTACATTTTTTGCTGGTCTGGGACCGATAAATTTTATAATAATGGTGGTGGGAATAATATTTTTAATATCAAATATCAAATATCAAATATCAAAAATACATATTAAAAATCAAAAAGAGAAAAATATAATAATTCAGCAATTCAACAATTTAACAATTTATTTAATTTTATTTTGGGTTATTGGCTATTTCATTTATCAATCAGCTCAGTTTGTCAAATCAATCCGCTATACTTTATATCTTTATCCTTTTTATGCGATTTTTGGAGGAATTGGTATAGCACTTATAAATCAAAAGTTAAAAATCAAAAATCAAAAATTATTAAAATTTGCCATACGTTTCTTGTTTTATCTTCTACTTTTGCTTTGGCCTTTGCTTTTTTTTACTATTTATCTTCACAAAAATACTCGGGTTGAGGCCTCAGAATGGATTTATAAAAATTTACCGAATCAATCTATAATTTTGGGTGAGCATTGGGATGATCCTTTGCCTTTGTATGTTGAAAATAATTATGGGAAAAATTTTATTGTTGAACAACTGCCAATTTTTGATCTTGACACTTATGAGAAATGGCAAAAAATAAGGGAATTGTTAGAAAAAGCAGATTATTATGTTTTATCCTCAAATCGTGGCTGGGGAAGTATTCCAACAGTTCCTGAGCGCTATCCTTTAATGAGTAAATATTATCAAGCTTTACTAAACAATGATTGTCAAGGGCAGATAAAATTAACTGGTGTTTGCTATAAAAAAATTAAGGAGTTTTTACCATATTATTATCAATTTATTCGCTATCCAGATTCTTGGATAGAGGAGACTTTTACTGTTTATGACCAGCAAACAGTGATGGTCTATGAAAAAGTTAAAAGAAAATAATTTATTTTTTTAGTACAAAAAATAATCCACAACTTTTATTAATATCGATATCTAATTTAACAATTTTTTTAATTATTGAAAAATATAAAAATTTGTTTAATTTTGGAAAAATTACCCATTTGTTAAATAATTTATAAGTAATAAGTGAGTCAATTGATAAAAAATGAAATAGTTCCAAAAAGTGAGCGTTTTTTTCATCAATATATCCATAAACTTTTTCTATCTTAAAGCCAGTTTTTTTAAATTTGTTGGACCATTGATTAAGAGACAACAGATTAAAATGTTCTTGTTTTTTTCGAAACCAGTCTAAATATTTTTTACCAAAAATTTTTTTTCCAAAAAGATATTTCTCCCAATTATTAGTCATCACTGTTGTTAAAAAATGACCGTTTGGTTTTAGGATTTTATAAATTTCTTTTAAAGAAAGATCAAGATTGGGAATATGCTCTAAGACACAATTAGAAATAACAGTCTTAAAAGAGTTGTTTTTATAAGGAATGATTTTTCCATCATAAAGAGTGATTTTTTTGTAAATTTTTTTCTTTTGAGCTTCTTTTACTCTTTGATTGCCTATTAGATCCAAGCCAATATTGATTTTATTTTTTCCAAAAGTTAACTGAGCAAAAAAACCGTCACCACAGCCAAAATCAAGAATTGGTGGTTTAATTAAATAATGATGTTGATAAAAATAAAGAGCCTCTTGAGGTCTTATTAAAGAAAAAAATGCCGGTCGATTTTCTAAATATTTTTTTATAAAAAAATTAATTGTTTTCATAAATTATTTTATCCCAAAATTGATAAACTTTTTTAATATCAAAAATTTTTTGGGCGTTTTTAATAAGTTTAGCATTTGTATATTTTTCTCGATTTTTTATAATTTCAAAAATTGCTTGAGATAATTGGCTTTCATTTTTTGGCTCAACAATTTTTCCCATTTTGGTTAATCTAATTGGTACATTAACTCCAGGTAAGTTAGTAGCAACAACTGGAGTACCAGAGATCATTGCCTCAGCTTGGACCATACCAAAAGCCTCAGTTGAATTAACTGATGGCAAAACTAATACATCAATAGCTTTGTAAAAAGCAAATAATTTTTTTAAATCTAAATTTCCCAAAAAACGATAATCAATTTTTTTTTCATCAAGAAGTTTTTTTATTTTTAAAAAATAATTTTTTTCACCAGCCACATTTCTTCCATAAGGCCCAGCAAATAGTATTTTATAACTTGCGTTAGATGGTGTATAACGTGTTAAAGAATTGATTAAATATTCAAGACCTTTTTCAGAAGAGATTCGACCAGCATAACCAATGACCGTTTTATTAGTTTTTAATTTTTTTAAAAAAGATAAGTATTTTTTATTTTCTTTGACTTTTAAAATTGGTGGCAATTGGAAATCAGTTTTGTCTTTAATTATTTTATAAATTAAAAAATTTTCAATATACCTTTTAGTGTAGGTAATTACTTTGTCAGATAATAAAAGTTGAAGATAAACAATTTGATTAGCTATAAATAAAATGATTTTTTCAAAAAAATTTTTTCCTCCAGATAAAAAACAGTGAAGAAGAGAGATAGTTTTTTTCTTGAAAATTTTGCTCAAAATCATCAACGGCAAACTTTCAACGCCAGGCAAATTCAAGATTATTAATTGATTATTTTTTATTTCTTTTAAAAAATAAATAAGCGATTGGGGAGAGATAAAGCCTTTGTAAAATCGAAAAAAATAAGGAAGGTAAAAAATTTTTAAATTTAAATTTTTAATTTTTAATTTTTTAAATTTGTTTTTTTGATGATTAAAAGTTAAGACAGTGATTTCATTTTTTTTTGCCAGATGATTTAAGATTTTCCAAGGATAAGTGGTTAGTCCTGAAGTATAGGGATAAAAGTAAGAGGAAAAAAAGAGAATTTTCATTGATAAATATTCAAATTATTAAACTGTTGATATTTTCTTTTTGCCAAGAAATAAGTTTTTGCAGTCCTTTTAAAAATGATGTTTTTGGTTGCCAATTAAGTAATTTTTTTGCTTTTTGATTTTTGGAAACAAAATATCTTTGATCGCCAATTCTCATTTGATCAAACTTTATTGGAATTGAATAACCAAACTCTTTTTTTAAAATATCAACAACCTGAAGTAGTGAATAAGCATTTTTTTGACCGCCACCGATATTGATTGCTTGTCCTGAAATTTTATTTATATTAAAAATTGCTTTTTCATAAGCTTCATTTAGATCTTCAACATAAAGCAAATCACGAACTTGTTGACCATCGCCAAAAATAGTAATTGGTTTTTTGAGTAAAAATTGTTTTGTAAAATGAGCTACCCAACCTTGATCCTCAATCCCAAGTTGATGTTGTCCATAAATACATGATTGGCGAAATACTATAGTTTTTAAACCAAAAATACGATGATAATCAAGAAAATATGAATCAGCAGCTCCTTTTGAACAGCCATATGGTGAGATAAAATCTAAAGGTGCAGTTTCATCAACTGGAGTAAATTTTTTCATCCAAGAAAGATCACCATAGACTTTATTGGTTGATGAATAGATGGCAATTGCTTTTTGATTATATTTTCTTAAAGCTTCAAGAAGAGTAAAACTGTCAAGTAAATTATTTTCAAAATCATTTTTTGGATCCTTAATTGAGGTAGTAACTGCAGTTTGGCCGGCTAAATGAATGACGACATTAGTTTTTTTTAATTCCATTAAATATTTATTAATTTCCAGAACCGAAGCTTTAATTATTTTTATTTGAGGAAAATTTTTTTTTAGAAAATAAGCGTTGATTTGGACTCCTTTTCGAGAAAAATTATCAACAATGGTTATCTGATGTTTTTTTTTGGCAAAATAAATAGCAGTATTGGTGCCAATAAATCCAACTCCACCAGTAATAAGAATTTTCATATAAATTTTACTACTTTTTTTAAATTCGCAAATTTATATTTGTACTTAATATTTTTATCTAATAAATTATATATCCAAAAAATTTTTAATTTTTGACTTTTGACTTTTAATTTTCTTACCACGTCCCAATTGTCCTCAACAAAAATATCAAGATCAAGTTTTTTGATCATTTCTGCTTTAAATTCATAAGGTTGTTGATTTTTCTCATTAAAAAACCATCCAGAAAAAAGATTGTCTGGATCAATTTTTTTTTGCCAGTAATAAAAATCATTTTTTAAAAATTCGTATCTAGCTGATATTACATACGCTTTAATTTTTTTATTTTTTATTAATTCTTTTATTTCATCTATTCCAGGTTGGGGGAATAAGCTGGTTTTGTGAAGAAAAAGCCAAATAAATTGCTCAATTTTATTTTTTGGATAGTAAAACTTATTAACATTTCTTTTTAAAATATATTTTTTAATAAAATAAATGATTGGCCTGACAATTCTTGATGGATTATAAAGCAACACTCCATCTAAATCAAAGCCGATTTTTAAAACTTTATTTTTCATTGAAAATAAATTATACTAAATTAAATATTTGATATTAATTGTTAAATGCTAGATGTTTTATGTTGCCAGTGCTTTTTCATTTTGGGCCAATAAAAATCTATACTTTTGGAGTGTTTTTGATGCTAGCTTTTTTCTGGGCAAGCTTTATTTTATGGAAAAATATTAGATTAACCGCCCTAAAGGAAGATGAGGTTTTTGATGGTTTGTTTTTAGGATTATTTTTTGGCCTTTTTTTTAGCCGACTTTTTTATGTGATTTTAAATTTTAGAGACTTTGGTTTCAGTTTTTTAAAATTTATTTTAGTTAATGGTTATCCTGGTTTGTCTTTAATTGGATTTTTAACTGGCTTTTTTTTGTTTTTGGCAATCTTTTTTTCTTTTAAAAAAGAAAAGATTTTAGAGACCTTTGATTATTATATCGCACCATTATTTTTAGCTTTAGGATTAGCTAAATTAGGTAGTTTTTTTTCCGGTGAGGAGGTGGGAAGGGTCACTAATTTTTTTCTTAAGACAAAATATCTTGGTTTTTCTGGTTATCGCCATTTGACTGCTTTTTATGAGGCGATTTTTTACTTTTTAGCTTTTGTTGCCAGTCAAAAAATTCTTTTTGAAATAAGAAAAGCAAGGTTTTTTAAAGGTTTTCTTTTTTATATGGGAATTTTTTATTTTTCCTTAATTACTTATTTGTTTGATTTTCTTAAAGAAAATCATTTATTTTTAGGCAAATTTAGTTTTAACCAAATTACCTCAATAATTTTCTTATTGACAACTGGCAGTTATTTAGTTTATTATTTTAGGAGCGCAATTTTAAGTTCAGCTAAATCTTATGGTAAAAAAATTTTCGGAAAAATTCATTTTAGAACAAAAAGAGAAACTGGAGAAAGAAAGGGAGAAAAGCCTAAAGGAGATTGAGCAGTTAAAGCAAGAAGATCCTTTTGCTGATCCTGACCATGCTTCAGACAATGCTGCGGTTGATACTGATGTGAGGGAGCAAATTGGTCATGAGACAATTGAGGCTCAAATAAAAGATCTTGAGAAAAAAATTGAAGATATTGATAAAGCTTTAAAAAAAATCGCCAAAAATCAATATGGTTTTTGCGAGCGATGTGGTACTCTTATTCCTCAAGCTAGGCTTGAGCTTGTTCCTGAGGCAGCTTATTGCATCGATTGTGAAAAAAAATTAAGAAAATAATTTCTTCATTGATAAAAAGAGAAAATATTCTTATACTGATTTATTATGGGTGAAGTTTCATATTCAGTAGTTTTTAATTTTTTTATTTTTTTACTTTTACCTTTTATTTTTGGCGCTTTAGCTAAAAAATTAAAGCTGCCACCTCTTATTGGTTATGTGATTGGAGGATTGGTTTATGGTAGTTTTTTTAGTACTCAGGCAAATTCATCAACAATTGCTAATATTGCTTATTTTGGAATTCTGCTTTTGCTTTTTACAGTCGGATTGGAAACTAATTTTTCAAGAATTTTATCATTTAAAAGAATAATTCTTATTGCTGGAACATTGCAGATTTTGCTGTCAATTTTTTTTATTACGATAATTTCCTTGTTTTTTAATTTTTCACTTTTAACATCATTTTTAATTGGAATTGCCCTATCTTCATCAAGTACGACTTTAGTGGCAAAAATTATCCAAGATAGGGGAGAGGAGGCATCTTTTTTGGGTGAGATGGCTATTGGTATTCTTCTTTTTCAGGATATTGCTTTTATTCCTTTTATGATTATTTTTACTTCAATTACCAGTGGTCAACAAGCAGGTTTTTTACAAGTATTTTTTGAGATTATTTTAAGTTTAATTAAATCGGGATTTATTATAGCTGTTCTTTTTTATTTGGGTCAAAAAGTTGTCCCGCCTTTATTTGCCAGAATTGCCAAATCAAATCGAGAGCTTTTTAATCTTTTTATTATTTTATTTATTTTTTTTGTTACAACTTTTTCCTTGTTTTTGGGCATTCCTAGTCTTATTGGTGTTTTTATTGCTGGAATTCTTTTGGCGCAAACAATTGAGCATCATCAGATTTTTAGTCAGATTAGGCCATTGCGTGATCTTTTGGCAGTAATTTTTTTTGTTTATATTGGCACCAGTATTAAATTTTTTTCTGAGTTAAATTTATTACCTCAAATTTTTCTTTTTACTTTTTTAGTGATTTTGGTTAAAGCATTAATTATATTTTTTATTTTTGTTTTTTTAAGATTTCATTCAAAAATCTCATATAGTTTGTCGATGTATTTATTTCAGATTGATGAGGATGCTTTTATCTTGATGTCAACCGCTTTTTTAAATCAATTGATCTCAAAAGAAGATTATAATTTTGTCATTACTGCAGTTTTGATCACTTTGATTTTAACGCCGTTGATGATAAAAAATAAAGACCATTTTTACAATAATTTAAGAGCTTTAATTAAAAAATATTTACCATTTTTAGACAAATATTTAAGTCATCGATTAGATAGCAATATCTCACCAATTGATGAGCTGGAAATTAAAGATCATGTGGTCATTTGCGGCTATGGCAGAATTGGCAGCTACATTGGTCGATCACTGATGATTGCCAACATTCCCTATATTGCCATTGATTACAACAGGCATTTAGTTGAAAAAGCTAGAAAAGAGGGGGTTAATATCATTTATGGTGATCCATCAGATATTGATATTTTAGATTATGCCCAGGTTGATGAGGCAGCGGTTTTGGTTTTAGCTGTTC
>JBNASR010000027.1:0-8505 GCA_049717425.1 Microgenomates group bacterium
CATCAGCCATAATCGGAAAACCAGCTTTAACAATTCCCAAAACCGGCAGACTAAAAAAAAGTGAGGTTGGGGAGAGCTTGCCATCTTTTTTTTGCAAAAATCCTTTTTCAATCAATTTTTTAACAATATCAAATATTGATTTTTTTGATGATAAACCAAAAAGTTTTAACATCTCAGTATATGATGGTAATCTTTTATTTTTAAAATAAAATTTTTTAATTTTTTTTATTTTTTCTTCAAAGTCCCTCATATTTTAAAATGAAACTAATAAATAAACTATTGTTTACAATATAACAAACTTTTGTTTACTTTGTCAATACTAATTTTTGATATAATTAATTTATGATTAAAAAAATATTTATCTTTTTTTTATTATTCTTATCAACATTTATATTTTTAAATAAAATTAATCTTTTGGACAATCAAGCAACGATCACAAAAAAGTTTTCAGAAGATAATGAAAAAATTATATTCGATGCTAAAAAACAAGATAAAACCATAAAAGTTTATTACTTTAAAAATAACCTTAAAGATTTCTTGCCTAATATAAATAATAAAGTAATTATTGAAAAAATTAATAATAAATATATAATTGTTGATTTTTATCGATTACCAGCAATTTTTTATTTATTACTGATTTTTTTAATTTTATCAATACTAATATTAAAAAAAGAAGTCTTTGGAGCATTAATATCTTTATTTTTTTCATTTTTAATAATTTTTTCATCAATTATTCCCAATATCATAGCCAATTCAAATCCATTTGTTGTTGTTATGATTGCTTCTTTATTTATGATTCCAATAAATTTTTATCTAACTCATGGGTTTAATAAAAAAACAAATGCGGCTATTTTAGGTTCATTATTTGGAATTTTAATATCAATAATAATTAGTCTTCTATTCACGAAAATAGGTTACATTACCGGAACTGTTAGTGAAGAAATTGGTTTCTTAAGTACAATGACTTCAAAAAACTATGATTTTCAAGGTATTTTTTTGGCATCAATTTTGATTGGAGTAATCGGTTCAATTGATGATGTAACTATCACTCAATCAACTATTGTTGAAAAAATTATTAATAATAATAAAAATCTTAAATTTAGCGATATTTACAAACAAGCAATGGATGTAGGAAAAGATCATATAAATTCCATAATTAATACTCTTATTCTTGTTTACGCAAGTGCCAGCTTGCCGCTTTTACTTTTATTTCAAGTCTCAAACAAAAACTTTTTTTCAATTTTAAATTATGAAATTGTCGCCTCTGAGATAGTAAGAACAATCACAGCAACAATATCAATAATTTTAGTAATTCCTCTAACTACTTATTTTGCGATTAAAATTTTTAAGAAAGATTAAATACAATTATTGCAATATCCAAAAAATTCTAACTGATGAGAATTAATTTTTATGTTATTTTTTTTGCTTAGTTTTTTTTCTAATTTAAAAATTAATTGATCAAGATCTTCATCATAAAAATCAATAATTCGCTTACACTTTTCACATACAATATGATGATGGTGATTTTTATTTTTAAACTCATATCGAGTTTTTCCATCTCCAAAATTTACTTTTATTAAATAATCTTGATTTAGTAAAAAATCTAAATTTCTAAAAACAGTTGATCTGTTAAACTCTAATTTATCTTTTTTCAACAAATTGATTATGTCATCATAACCTAAAGGAAATTTACTCATCTGAAAATATTTTAAAATTTTTTTTCTAATTTTAGTCAATTTCATATCAATTTAATGATATTAATATAATAAATTATATTATAAAAAATATTCTTGACAAAAGCAACTAAGTTGCAATATAATTTAAGCATGAATATTTGGATTTATTCATTAGCTGCAGTTTTTTTAGTTAGTTTAATTTCTTTTTCAGGTGCTTTAACTTTAGTTATTAAAAAAGAAAAACTTAAGGATATTCTAATTTATTTTGTTTCTTTTTCTGCAGGTGCGCTTCTGGGCGATGTCTTTATTCATATTTTGCCAGAAGTGATAAAAGAATACAATCAACAAGTCTCTTTAATTTTTATTTTAGTTTTAACTGGTATTTTTACTTCTTTTATTTTAGAAAAAATTATTTGCTGGCGTCACTGTCATTTACCAATTACAAAAAATCATGTTCATAACTTTGCTTGGATGAATCTTTGGGGTGATTTTTTTCATAATTTTTTGGATGGATTAACTATTGCTGTTAGTTTTTTAGTCAATATTCCAACAGGTATTGCAACAACTTTAGCTGTTATTTTTCATGAAATACCGCAGGAAATTGGTGATCTTGGTGTTCTTTTACATGGCGGCTTTAAAGTATCAAAAGCTTTATTTTTAAATTTTTTAACCGCATTAAGTGCTGTTCTTGGAGTTATTATTGGTTTAGCCTTAGCCAACAAAGTTGAACATATTACTTTATTTTTAGCTCCATTTGCCGCTGGTAATTTTATCTATATTGCCTCATCAGATCTAATTCCAGAACTTCATAAAGAAACTGCTATTAAAAAAGGGTTTATTCAAATGCTGAGCTTTACCCTCGGAGTTTTAGTAATGTATGCACTTCTTTTTATTGGTGAATAAGTAGAAAATTAATTGTGATATGTTGATTGCAATCTATGCTTATATGCTTCAGGGTAAATATCTGGTGGAAAATTCAAATCATAAAAAGAAGGAACACCATTCTCACCAGCTAACATTCTTCTAATTTTATAATTATTATCATCTTCTCTTTTTTCTAACCATCCCATCCAAAAACCATTATTATCAATCTTAGCTTGTTTTGTTGACAAATAAGGGTAAATAACAATTTCTGTACTTTGACCATCTATTGTTAAAATGTATTTTAAAGCAACAACCCTTTTTGCTTGAGAGCCAGTTCTTTTTCCTTTTGTATTTATTTCATTTGAATTTTTTTGAGCATATTCTCTTAAACCAAAAGTTGATTTTTCAACTAAACTAATATTGCTTCCCGGATATTGTTCTTTTAAAAATCTTTCAAATTCTTCTCTAAAACCTCCGTCTAGTAATTGTTGAATAAAATCATCTTTGTCATCACCTAAATAAACAATGCTATATGAAGAAAAATCAATAATATCCTCGGGCCTTTCTTTAAAACTTTTTCTTATAAATGATATCCACTCCTTAACTGGTTTTTCATCTACTACTGATTGCCAACCATTTCTTTTTTGCCTTTTTTCAACATTATAAATATTTGTATTGTTTTTAGAAATAATTAAAAAAGAGTCAACAGACGAACCAAAATATTCTTCTACTGCTAAATTAACTTTTTGTAATGCTTCTGGCTTTGATTTTTCTCTAAAATAATCAGCCGATAAAAATCCTTTCATTAAATAAAGCAATTGTCTACCTGCTTCAAAAATAATTTTTTTTCTAAATCTTTTTCTATAATTATTTTCATCCCCATTTAAAACTTTTCCTGGATTATCAATTCCTAAAAATAATAAAATTAATCTTCCTAAACTAGCATTAGCCACCTCATTTAAAAGTCTATAATTTTGTACTAAGCCCTTAGTTAATTCGTCATCTGCATTTTTCAAATCTTTTTCCAACTGACTCCAAAACTCTCTCATCTGTGAAGTTACTAATTCTATGCTTGCATCCGAAAGAGAAAAATCTTCTTTTAATCGCCTTAAAACGAAATCATTAAAATCGGAAATAAAAGAACTTTTCTGAGCTAAATTCTTTAATGTCTCAAAGCTAATATTTTTTTCTTTTAAAAAATCTTCGTAAATATTGTTAAAATATGCCCAGAAGTTTAAGGTCGCTTCAGTTGAATTCTTTAGTATTTCAGTAACATTTTGATGTTTTTCACCATTGACTAAAAGGTGGGCTATGTGTGGTAAAAAATACATAACATCTGTTCCCAGAAAACCGCCATTTAATCCTTCAATAATTGCTTTAACTACTTCATTCTTCGGCTCTTTTTTTTCAGATTTTGCTTCTTTATCTTGTAAACTTCGCTCAATACCTTGTTTCATAAAACGAATTAATTCTTGCTCATATAATCTTTTAAAATCTTCTAAAGTCAAGTCAGGATTTTCAGAAAAAATTTTTTCAAATCTTCTTTTTAAATAATTATCAATATGTTCAAACCAAAACAAAGCCTTATCAAGAATTTTATCTCTTTCTTTATCTCCACTTTTTCTTAAATGTTCTTCCAACCTCAATCCTAAGAAATCTCCACCATTAATTAAATTTTTTAATTGTTCTAAAGTAAGTGAATAAAATCTTTCTATCTTTTGATCACCTAGTAATCCAATATTTTCTGGATTAATATAAAAAGCATTTAAAACAACATCTCTTTTTAAATCTGCAAAAGTATAAAAAAATCTTCCCAGATTATGCAAAGTACGAGAAAATCTTGGCTTTTTTTGACGATTATTATCTCTTATCTGCCAACGATTTTGATCACCGATTGGAATAAATTGTAAACCTAATTCTTCAACAACTTCTCTTTGAGATGCTTCTGATATATTTTCATTTGGTTCTATTTTACCACCAAAAAAAGTTAATCTTTTTCCTCCTTTTAACCGAGAAGTTTTATAGGCCAATAAAAATCGCAAAAAACCAAATTCTTGACTAATACCCCTATTTCGATTATTAAAATATTCGAATATTTTCTCAGCCGAAGCTAAAGTCATCACAAATGATCGACTAACTAATTGTCTTTTATTTTCTGAACTGTTTAGTGATTCGTATTCCATTTTTTGAAACTATAGGATACCAAAAAAAACCTGAAAAATCAATCTTATTTTGATAAAATAAAATAATGTCCTACCAACCTAAAGGCATTAAAAAAATTTATCATCAAACCCGACGATTTTTAGCTAAAAACTGGCTTAAACTTTGGAAGCCAACTCAAATTGCCATCACTGGCAGTCAAGGTAAAACTAATACCACTCAGATTTTATATCAGATTTTAAAAGAAATTGCTCCAACTGTAGTAACTGATATCAATCTTGATACTAACTTTAATGTACCAATTACTGCTTTAAAAGTTAGGCCTTGGACAAAATTTGCAGTTTTTGAACTAGGCATTGATCATCCTTGCGAAATGGATAAACATTTAGAAATTGTTAACCCCCATATTAGTGTGATTACTGGGCTTTCAACTGTTCACACTGACAAAGAGCATTTTGGCAGTATTAAAAAATATCATCTTGAAAAAAGAAAAATTATTGAAAAACTCACAAAAAATGACTTTGCCATTTTAAATTATGATGATGAGAATGTGAGAAAAATGGCTGGCTTTACCAAAGCAAAAGTGATTTTTTATGGCTCAGATAAAAATCATTGTCAGTTTTATTTTGATAAAAACTCAATCAAAGTCTCATTTGAGGGAACAAGCTTTAAACTAAACTCAACTGATTTAAACCGCCCCCAACTTGTTTCAACAAAACTCATTGGTCTTCATCATCCATATAATATCACAGCTGTTTATGCTATTTTAAAAATTCTTTTTCCCAAAAAAACCGATCTTAACTCAATTTTTTTAAAAAAAGTATCAGAACTTAAGTCGCTTCGCGGCCGAATGAATATTGAAAAAGGGCCAAAACAAACAATTATTTTAAATGACTCACTTCGCGCCAACCCAAAATCAACCGATGAGGGAATTAAAACTTTTTATTCAATAAAATACAATCAAGGTAAAAAAATTGCTATTTTGGGAGTGATGGGTGAGCTTTATGATCCAATACTTGAGCACAAAAAAACTGCAAAAACTTTGCTTCAGTATCCACCAGATATTGTTATTGGAGTAGGGGATTACAGGAAATATACAATTGACCAGTTAATAAAACTTGGTTTTCCAAAAAACAAAGCTTTTTTTGCCAAAGATGTTTTTCAGGCTGCAGAAATTTTAAAAAAACTGATAAAACCCGGCGATTTTCTTTATTTAAAAAGTTCGCTTCTTCGCAATCTCTGGCGTATAGTCAAAATATTAAACGGCGAAAAAGTCTGCTGCGACAACGAGCTTTGCCCATACGAACATTGTAAATTTTAAAAAAGTCAATTTAAAAAAACTTTAACACTTAAATTAACATATTGCGATATTTATCAACGATCGTGGGTAAATATCGCAATATTAGAAATATTTTAGGTTTTTATGAAGATAAAAATAAATTTAAAAAATAATGAGAAAAAATTGTTAGTTCTTTCCTTACCCTATTCAAATCATTACCAAAGAATATCAAATTTAAAAATCAAAATAGACAAAAAATATGAAATTATTGAAGATAAAAAATGGGGAAATCAAATTCTGATCATCGATAAAAACAGTCAATTATCCCTTAATTTTAACTTAAAATCTTATTCAATAAAAACTGAAATTAACACAAAATTTAATCTTTATTCATATTCAAAAATCAACATTCCAAAAATCTACCTTACCCCCAATCGCTTTATTAATGGCGAAGATCCAAAAATAAAAAAACTCGCAAAAACTATTGTTGGCAAAGAAAAAAATTTAAAAAAAATTATTGAAAAACTTTATTATTTTACTTTAAGTTATTTAACCTACGGCAAACCAACTGATGGGCTTTATTCCTATAAACAAGCCCTAACTGAGAAAATTACTGACTGTGGCGGATTCTCAACTTTTTTAGCTTCACTTTTACAATCTCAAGGCATCCCTTGTCGCTTAGTGGTTGGGTTTATTGTCTCAAATAATATCTGGAAAAAAATTCTTTCAATGTTAGATGTTAGAAGTCTGATGTTTCACGATCTATTTATGCATGTGTGGCTTGAGGTACTTTTACCTGATGGTTCATGGTTTCCTCTTGATTCATCAATTGAATGGCGAAGAAATAAAAGATTAACAAAAAAACAAGGCGGCTTTGGCTATATTCCTACTGACCGACTCGTAACATCTTTTGGTTGTGATTTTAAAATCAAAATAAATAACAAAAATTATCAAATAGATTTATTGCAAAAACCAAATTTATTAAAATAAGTGTTAGAAGTTAAATGTTAGATGTTAAATGATTAATCTCAACTTTGGTCCAAATGAGAATCTTTCCGATGCCTGGCTTTCTTTTAAACTATTATTTCAGTCATGGCGCTGGATTAGGGGAAAAGAAATAACAATTGTCAAAAATAAAATTTTAAAAAAATTTCTTAATCTACCAAGCTCTAAATTTGACGTTTGCTTATTTTTCACTGGTCGCAGTGCTTTGTATAACCTTTTAAAATCTTTAGATCTTAAATCTGGCGATGAAGTCTTGGTGCAAGCTTTTACTTGCTCTGCAGTAATTTTGCCTATTGTAGCCCTAAATCTAAAACCAGTATTTGTTGATATTGAAAATCACTCTTTTTCAATCAATCCCATAGACTTAGAAAAGAAGTTGTCAAAAAAATCCAAAGTCATCATTCTTCAGCATACTTTTGGCATCACACCAGACCAAAAAGATAAAGTTATTTCTGTTATCAAACAACATAATTTAGTGCTAATTGAAGATATAGCACACGGAATAAATATATCAAATATCAAATATCAAAAATCAAAAATAAAAAATCATTTTTATTTAGTTTCTTTTGGACGGTCAAAAAGCCTTTCTTCTGTTTTTGGCGGAGCAGTCGTTGGCAATAACAAAAAAATTATCAAAAAACTAAAAAATATGATACTAACACCACCCTCCTATAGTATTATCTTCAAACTCCTGCTTTATAAACCTATAGTTTTTATAATAAAATTAACCTATAATACCTATTTGGGTAAACTGATTCATTTTCTAGTTAATAAACTTCAACTTTTAACTTCTGAAATCAGCCAAAAAGAGAAACAGGGTAATTTTGACGATTTTTTCAATCACTCATATCCTAACGCATTAGCCATTTTACTTCTTAATCAATTTAGGCGCTTCAAATCAATCCAAAACCAAGGAACAAGCATTGTTAATTTTTATCAAAAAAATCTTAAGAATAAACTTCAACTAAAGCTAGATAATCAATCTTTGATTAGATATCCACTTTTGGTCAAAAATCCAGCAAAAATCATTGAAAAAATGGCCAAAAAAAACATTTTTTTGGGTCAATGGTATAACTGGCCAATTGCTCCATATGGTTTTCCTCTCGAAAAAGTAGGGTATAGGTGGGGTAGTTGCCCTCAGGCTGAAAAAATTCGTCAAAAAATTATCAATTTACCCACTAATATTAATTTAAAACAAGCTGAAAGAGTAGTGAATATATTAAAAACATTAAACGACGTCTAAAAAAAATTAGCAATTCTACAATTTAACCATTTAAAAACCAATCTTTATGTTTAAAATAAAAGAAATAACAGATCAATCACTTTGGCAAGATTTTTTTGATAAAAACTGTTTTAGTTCATTTTTGCAATCCTGGCAATGGGGAGAGTTTCAAAAATGTTTAGGTTATGATGTGTTGCGGCTTGGAATTTATAAAAAAAATAAATTACAAGGGATTTGCCAAGTTATAAAACTAAAAAGCAAAAGAGGTAAGTTTTTATTTGTTCCTCACGGCCCAGTAA
>JBNASR010000028.1:0-8466 GCA_049717425.1 Microgenomates group bacterium
TGTCCTTATCTCAATTGATTTTCGAAAAAATTAAAAAGGCAAAAAACATTCTTATTTCCACTCACAAGAACCCTGACTATGACTCAATTGCCAGTTGCTTAGCGTTGAAAGATATTTGTTTTCAACTTGATAAAAAAGCAACAATCATCTCCTGTCAAAAAATAAGCGAGCATTTTTACTTTTTAAAAGGGGCAAATGAAATACAGACAATTTGATTTTTCCTTGTATGATCTATTTATTATTCCTGATACTGGAAGCTATGATCGAACCACTGGTGATAAAAAAATTTTTTTACCGGAAAAAATGGAATATATTATCATTGATCATCATCAAACAAACAATTTTAATATGTTCCTTCGATACATAAAACCTCAAGCAAGCGCTACTTGTGAGATAATTTATGATTTGATTAAAAAATGGTCGTTGAAAATTGATAAAAATTTAGCAACAGTTATTCTAACTGGAATTTTAGGAGATACAGTTTTTTTGCGCTATTGTGAGAATAGAAAAAAAACAATGAAAGTTGTTTTGGAATTAGTAAAACAAGGCGCAGATATGGACTTTATCAGCGAGAATTTTTTTGAACAGTTTGAGTTTGATTTAGTAAAGTTAATTGGCGAGTTTTTAAAAAATCTTCAAAAAGAAGAAAAATTTGTTTGGTCAGCTGTTGATTATCAAACCTACAAAAAATATCATTTTGCAGAGGGAGCAAGAGAGATGGCGGCTGATTTGTTTTTCCGCGGCATAAAGGATACTGATTTTGGTGTGGCGATGCTTGAGTCACAAAAAAATAAAATTTACTTGAGCTTTCGCAGTAAAAAAAATACTGATGTGTCAAAATTAGCTCAGCTTTTTGGCGGTGGTGGCCATAAAAATGCAGCAGGAGCTACTGTTGAGGGAGATTTTAAAAAATCAGTGAAAAAAGTTGTTAAGACAATTAAAGAATTTCTAGTTCCCACTTCTTAAAGCCAATATTTAGCATTTTTTTAAGAGTTTTTTCTTTGTTTTTTTCTTGTGCAAAAATAGCCTCATAGGTTTCTCTTGCATCGTAAGGAAAAACAATCCAGGCGTCAATGGTTTTTTGATAAAAATCTGGAAAAAAACTTGTTTTTGGTTTAATATAGGGTGAGGCAGTGAGAATTTTTTTGACAGGATGATTTTTAAAATGTTTTAAAGCGCGAAGAAATGTCTTACCAGTATCTGAGACCTCATCAACAATTAAGATTGTTTGATTTTTTAAGTCTAAATTTGCGACTTCAATGATTTCCGGCTCCCTAATTTGTTTTATGTTTAAATAAGAAGAGATGACTATGTTTGAAATTGGCGTTTGCAGATAATCTGATAAAATCCGAGCTGGCACGAGGCCACCGCGAGAGATAGCAATTATTCGATCGATTTTTTCTGAATGGTTTTTAATTTTTTTACCCAAAAGCAAACAGTCTCTGTAAAACTTAGTCCAAGAGAGTTTGTAAAAGGTCATAAGATATTTTAGCAAATTTGATAGTAAATATTTGTTAAAATATTATATTGATTTTAGCACCCATAGTTCAATGGAGAGAATGGAGGTTTGCGGAACCTCTGATGGCTGTTCGACTCAGCCTGGGTGCACCAAAAGGGGGCGTAGTTCAATGGCAGAATAGGGGTCTCCAAAACCCTTGATGGGAGTTCGATTCTCTCCGCCCCTGCTTGAAAATCACTTAACACTTAACATCTAACTTCTAACATCTAACATTTATTAAATAATAATGAATAATGAACAAAGAATAATGACAATTAATAATGAAATAATCAAATAAACAAATAAACAAATAAAAAAATAAATGAAAGAAATTGAGAAATTAAGTAATTAAGGGGGAGATAAAGTTTGCAGATTTCATTTTTCAGTTTGAAAACTGCGAACTGAAAACTGAAAACTTTTATTGAGTATTATCTTTTGGAAAGTCAGGAATTGAAGGAATGTTTGAGGAAGGTTGAGAGTCTTGAGGATTAACTTGATTTTCAGTTGGTGGTTGGTTTAGGTCAGCTGCAGGATTTTGAGGTGTTGGGTTTGTTGTAGTTGGTTGAAGAATTTCCTCTAAAGGATTTGGTTGTTGAGTTGGAGCTTGTTTTTGAGACATTGGTTGAGTATCAACGGGATTGACAGTAGCGTTTGTTTGATTAGTAGGCGATTGAGGGTTAGCTGGCGCTTGGGTGGATTGATCAGGTAGAGTTGAAGAGGGTTGGTCGGGTTGGCTAGGTTGGGCTTTTTGTTCAAGTTGATTTAAAATATTGTTTAGTTGAGGATTGGAAGGTTGATTAAATCCAAAAAACTCATCAAATTCCTCTTTTGTAAAACCTTTAAAAACTCGAATTGTCCCATCATCTTTTTCAACCCGAGTGACTGGAGTGCCAGCAAAGTTATTGGAGACAGCCAACATCTCAGTTAAAAACTCTTTATTTGTCTCAAGATTTTTTTCCTCATAAGCAAGATTGTGAGCTTTTAAATACTCTTTTTCCGCCTTGGAAAATTGACAGTCAGTGATGGTATAGATAGTGATTTTCATTATAAATTTTAGAATAAAAGATTTTTTTTAAGTTGTCAACTCTTTTTTTTGAAAGCTCCCAGTTCTTTTAGTTTCCACATAAACAAAGCTGCTTTTTTGCGAGCATTGGCATCAACTACAAATCGCAACGCTTCCTCAAGAACAGGGCGGGGAATGGTTTTAGCAAGCTTGATATAAAGGCTTTTTTTCCGCGGTTCACCTAATTTTTCTGCCAGATATATGCCAAAGGCCTGAAAATCACGGGAGATGTATTTATCCTCCAAAGGATTGAAGTTTTTAAGAATATCAGCCACAGACTTCATATATTATAATTTTATCATTTTCTTGAAGATAAAATCTGTTCAAAAACTTTCTCGTATTCATCAACCATTCGATCAACAGTAAAGTTTTTTTCCACATGAGCTCGGCAGGCGCGACGCATTTGTTGGTATTTTTCTTCAGGCATTGAATAAATTCGTTCCACTGCCTCACAAAGCCCCTCAATTCCAGTCTTTTTAATTATCCAATCTCCTCTTATATCATCATCTGAAGGGTTAACAATAAAGCCAGTTTCACCATCTTTGATTACTTCAGGCACAGATCCGCGGGCAAAAGTTATCACAGGTGTACCGGTAGCCATTGCTTCAATAAACATTAATCCAAATGGTTCTTCCCACATGATTGGTACAAATAATGCTTTTGCATTTTGATAATATTCAACTTTTTTATTAACGTCAATTTCTCCATGAAATTCAATATATGGGTTATTACTGATTTTGTTTTTTAAAGAGTCAAAAAATAATAAGTCACTTGCATCAACTTTAGCGGCAATTATTAATTTTTTCTTAACTTTTTCAATAGCTTCAATAGCTTCTTTTACACCTTTTTCTTTTGAAAATCTAGCAAAAAAAAGTAAGTAATCGCCTTCGTTTTTTGGTTTAAATTCAAATGAACTAGTATCAATTCCATTGTAAATAGTTTTTATGTAATTTAATTGTGGTAAATCTTTTCTTTGATTATTAGAAATAGAAATATAAAAACTATCTTTATGTTCTAAAAAAACTAAATTTTGATAATCTATATTCATAGGCCCATGTAAAGTAGTAATAAATTTTTTTGGATAAAATAAATTTTCAAAAATTAGCAATCTCCAGCTGGCATGATTGTGAATTATGTCGAAATTATGATTTTTTTGTAAAAATTCTATAGTATTTGCTATAGCAATAAATTTAGCTGATTCTCTTATTTTCACATTTGACTTATAAGGCTCGATTCTTCTGATGCTTTGCTCATATATAGGAATAATTTTATAGTCACCAAGTTTAGGAGAATCTTTAGTTGTCAAAAGAAAAACTTCGTGTTTTTTTTCTGCCAATATCTTAGCTAAATAATAAACTATCCACTCAATTCCACCATATAAAAATGGTGGCACTGTTTCTTCAATTGGTGAAATTAAAGCTATTTTCATTGATTTATTAAGCTTAAATACAACTTAATAACTTTTTCTGAAATTTTTTCCCAAGAATAATGTTCCTTTATTGTAAAAGCAGCATTTTCAGAGATTTTTTTTAATAGTTTTTTATCTGATAATAATTTTAATATTTGATTACCTAATAATTTTCTATCATGACTATTGATTATAAATCCATTTAAACCGTCAATTATAATTTCTTTACTTCCAGCAACGTGTGAAATAAGAGGCACGGTACCACAAGCCATAGCCTCCATTGTTGTTAGGCCAAAGGGTTCGTATCTTGCTGGATTTACGAAAATATCAGTTTTACGATAATAAGCAGCAACAATTTTATGGTTTAATTGTCCAATAAAACTGATTTTATTTTCAAGTTTGTATTTATTTATAATTGACAAAAGATATTTTCTATAATTTATTTCTTCTAATGAATTAAGATTTTTTTCATCAATATTGCCTCCAATATACAAGTGAAAATCTATTTTATTTTTTATGATATTTAATGCATCTATTAATCTATCAATTCCTTTTGCTGGTACTAATCGACTCATTGTTAAGATAGAGTTATTTTTTAACTTTAATTTATTATCATAATTATTTTTTTTTGGATTAAATATTTCAGTATCAACACCTGGATAAATAACATTAATTTTTTCAAAGTCAACAAGATAATAATGTAAAAGTTGAATTCTTGTTGTTTCACATATTACTAAAATAGCGTCAACATTATTATAAATTTTTTGTTCAATAGCAATTCTTACATGAAATCTATAATAAGGTTTAAGTTTTTCAGTGGGAGCTTCTTCAATATCCATTTCTAATTTTTTTGCTTTTCCTAAAGTATGAGGAGTGTGAATATGTGGAATATCAAGAATTTTTGATAAAAGAATCCCTGCATATCCACCGTCCCAATAATGGGAGTGGATAATATCGTATTTTTTTCTTGTTTTTTCAATATATTTCATTATATTTTCACTGAATTCAGGCATAAGTTCATATAATTTTTCTTTTGGTACAAATTTATTGGGACCACAGGGAATTCGAACAATTTTTAAATTTTGATTAATTTGTTCTTCTTCTTTTTGTTGGTTTTCATCAAATGCCCTAGTAAAAATGTCAACTTTGATTCCTTTTTTTGCTAATATCTTTGATAATTGTAAGACATAAACAATTTGCCCACCCGTGTCTGTTTTACCAAGAGGCGGAGGATCAAAAAAATACCCTTGGGGATTTAACATTAAAACTCTATTAACTTTTTTCATATTAATTGCAACTTTTAATAAAGTTATATTTACTTATATCAATAGAAAAATTAATTGTCAAATTTTATTATTTTTTTGACATTTCTTTTTAAAATTGGTAGTCTTTTTTTATGGCGCGTTATATTCCTGATATTTCTAGTCGGCGTTGGGTCATTATTGCTCCAGGTAGGATCAGTCGGCCTGATGATAGTAAAAAATCTGCCACTGTTTGCCCTTTTTGTCCGGGCAATGAATACCTAACAACTGCTGAGGTGATGCGAGTTGGTGAGGGAGAGCCAAATAAGCCTGGTTGGTTAATTCGGGTTATTCCCAACAAATACCCAATTACTGATTTTCATGAGGTAATCATTCATACGCCAGATTGTCATAGAGATCTGGAGTCTTTTTCCTTGGATCATCTAAAAAAAATTTTTCAAGTCTATCGACTGCGATACAATTTTTATAAAGATAAAGGACAGGTGATAATTTTTTGCAATCATCGAGAAAATGCCGGAGCATCACTTAAACATTCTCATTCTCAGTTAGTTGTTTTGCCAAATCAGATCAATATTGATGCACTAAGCCGGGAGCCGGTAGAAAATCTAATTGATGAAAATCATTTTTTTTATGTTTATTGCCCAGAGTTTTCTCAATGGCCTTATGAGATCTGGATAGCACCAAAAAAAGAACATACTGTTTTTGGTGATATCACTGATGAGGAGATTGAGGATTTGGTGGTGATTTTTCAAAAGATGTTAAAAAGTTTGGAAAAAATTCATCACCAATATCAGCTAACAACCTTACCCTTTGCCTATAATTTTTATATTTATCCAAAAGAAAATTGGTATTTGCGACTTATTCCTCGCTTTGTTAATCGAGCTGGCTTTGAGCTTGGTACAGGTCTTTCTGTCAATATTGTTGATCCAAAAGATGCAGCAGAGGAGATTAAAAAAATTAAAAGTTAAAAGTTAGATGTTCAAAATTTCCACCTTTTTTTCTAATTTTTTTAATACTTTAGGAAAGACTTCACTCTCAATCATCTTTTTTTCATCAGCTAAAAAATCTTGCAGGACATATTTTTCTCCTTCCACCCAGCCGGTTTTTTTACGGTTATCAACACCAATTCTTATTCGCCAAAAGTTTTTATTTTTTAACGTCTGTTCAATTGATTTTATGCCGTTGTGAAGCCTTGGACCACGAGCAAAGTCAATTCTAAACTTACCAAAAGGAATATCAAGATCATCATGGACAATCACTAAATTTTCAATTTTAAATTTCCTATTTCCAATTAATTTTTTTACAAAATCACCAGATTCATTCATAAAAACATCGGTTTTAAAGATTTTAATATTTAGTTTTTGGGACTTGGAATTTGAAGTTTGTTGTGTTAAATAGTCAATAAATTGATGACCAACATTATGACGATTATTTTTATATTTTTCTCCTGGATTGCCAAGGCCGATGATGAACATAAAGTAATTATAACATTTAATACTAAGTTAAGTTTGTAGTTTTTGTTATTCCTATCAAAAAATAAATAATAATTAATAATGAATAAATAATAATAACAATGAATATACAAATAATGAAATAAAGAAATAAAAAAATAAATGAGAGAAATTAAGAAATTAGAAATGAAGTAATTAAAAGAAAATAAGTTGGCGGTTTAAGGGTTGAAGTTTTGCATGGTGCGAAGGCGAAGGATCTAGATTATAGCCGCAAAAAAATAAACGCGCAATCAGGGAATTATTTTTTTATTTTTTTCATTCAATAATTTAGCTTAATAAATCAATTTAAAGTATCAAAAAATAAATTCAATTTATTAATTATTTTTGGTGCGATCGGCTCATTTTTTTTAGAAAAGATATTTCTTTAGATTGATTTAACAATGTAAATAAAAAATTAAATTATGCAAAATTTATATATAATGCTTAAATTTTTCGAGTTAAAGAGTAAGTAAGCTAAATTTATGATGTCAAGTTAATAGTAATTCTAGGAACTTTTTTTAAATAATTGGGTTAAAAAATAAATAACAAGATGAATTAACAAGGAAATAAAAAGCATATAGTTGGTTTTTTCAAGAAAAAGAGAAAAGTAGTTAATAAGAAGTTGATTTTTGATACTGACGTTGATTTTTATATCAAAAATATAAAGGGTGAGGCTTAGAATCAGGATAAAAGGGATGATATAAATTAAATCAACCAAGTCTTGTTTTGAGGAAAACATCGTTGAGGAGATGCTAAAAATAAGATAAATAATCGCGATGTTAAGCCCTAATTTATTACATGGAAAAATATTAAAATAAGAAAGGCTAAAAAATAGCAAAAAAGCTCCAAAAAGAGGAGCAATCCCGACCAATACTCCTCTGATAGGGCCCTTTTTTTCATACAAGACAGTGCCAAGCTTTATCTGATTGTTTTCAAATTTAGGAAAAATCTGAATTCCACGGACATTTAAAAATAAAAAAATAGCAGCAAAAAAATGAGAAAACTCATGGATGATGGTGCCGGGTAAAAAAAGAAGAGAAATTAGAGTATAAGCAAGTTGTTGATTTTTAGTGACTTTAAAAAATAAGAAATAAAGACTTTGGATATTTTTTAGGCTTAAAAAATAAATTAAAAAAATCAAGAGAATTAGAATTAAAATATTCATACATATAATATACTTGACTTTACTTTTTAATTAATATTATATTTAATTTTAATATGGATAATTTATCTAATACATTAAACGAATTACTTTCTGGCTTAACAAAGATTTTATTGGATGCGCGTATAAGCGAAGAAGTTGATCGTGAAGAAACACAAGAGATAGCTCAGTTTATTCTTGATCAAAAAAGACAAATTACTTCGATTGATCAGATCGATAATTTTCTTGAAAAATTGAGAATCGAATATCCAATTTTTAGAGATTATATTGATAATTTTAAAAAACAAAAAAGCGCTCAAGATAAAGATCAAGAAAAAATTGAGGCAATTAAAAGTCAGTTATTAAAATTTAGTTAAAATATTATGGCTGATGCAGAACCACAAGTTACTCTTGAGGTAGCAAAAGGAATTGCTGCAGGATTAGTGGAGAAAAGTCCAGCTTTACCTACAGGGGTAACGCTTCCACCTGAAGTTAGTAGAGCAGTTGAAGCTCATAAAGCTGGACAAGCAGAAAAAGCTTTACAGATGTTAGCCGGAGAAGTTTGTCCTTATACACCAGAAGATGTAAAAGGAGCTGTTCTTGA
>JBNASR010000029.1:0-8286 GCA_049717425.1 Microgenomates group bacterium
TTGATTTAATTTTTCCTCAGTTTGTTTTAACTCATCCTCAAATGTTTTTAATTGATTTTTGATTTGTTTACCTTTTTCAATAATCTCTTGTGTTGGTTTTTCTTTAGCTAAAATATTTCTTTGTTGACGAAGATTTTGGATTTTTTGAATTAGTTGACGACGTTTTTCATCAAGGTCTAAAATTGCCTCAATGTCAATCTGACGATTTTTATTTTTTGCTGCCTCAATAACTTTTTCCTTATTTTCTCGAATATAATTTATATCAAGCATTTTTTTATTTTACAAAATATTTTTAATTTTTTTGACTAATTTTTTTATTGCAATTAATCGATGGTTGATTTTTTGGTGTTCTTGCTCTGTTAGCTCATCATAATATTTATTAAATTTTTCAACAATAAATAAGGCACGAAAGGGATAACCGTTCGTTGGCTTGTTGCTTGGTTTTTGAGCAATATAACCTTTAATTTTTTCAGTTTCAAAAAAAATATGTTGTTGATTTTCTTTTTCTGATAAATTAAATTGATAAGGTAAATAAAAGCAAAGACAGGTCTGTAAGTAAGCAACTCTTTTTTTAAAAGATACATTTTTAAGTCTTTTTAGAGTATAATCGATTAATTCCTGATCACTAGCATCATAGCCAAGCCAACGCCGTGATTTGACTCCTGGCTCATTGTTTAAATAGGGAATAATTAACCCACCATCATCGGCAATTGTTGGCAGTTTAGTTTTTTCTCCATAAAATCGAGCTTTAATTGAAGCATTTTGGCAAAAAGTTGCCCCAATTTCCTCAGGTTTTTCCTCTACTTCAACGTCGTTTAATCTAAGAATTTGAATTTTTTCTTTTAGAAAAGTTTTTAAGCCATATATGATTTCTTCAATTTTTGCAGGATTGGTGGTAGCAACAAGAATTTGTTTCATTATATTTGATATTTAATATTTGATTTTTGATATTTTATTATGTGCTCTCAGCGGGATTCGAACCCGCGATTTACAGGTTGAGAACCTGTCGTCCTAGGCCGCTAGACGATGAGAGCTTAAAAATTTGACAAACTTTTGTTAATTTTGTATTATTTTATACCGATATGCAATAAATTGCATATCGAGTATAACTACTCGTTAAGCTAAATTTGCTTATGAAGGTTGCAAATTTAGCTATGATTAGTATATCATCAAATCCCTGATAATTGAAGGGGTTTATTTTTTAATATGACTCAAACGCAACTAACAAAACTTGGTTTTGAAAATTTAAAAAAAGAGCTTGAAGAGCTAAAGACAGTCAAAAGGCCTCAAGCAGTTGAGCGCTTAGCCAAAGCTCGAGCGATGGGTGATTTATCAGAAAATAGTGAATATTCAGCTGCAAAAGAAGAATTAGCTTTTGTTGAAGGCAGAATTCAGGAGATTGAGGAAATTATCAAAAATGCTCAGGTGGTAGATGTTGCTGGAGGTAAAGATATAGTTGAATTAGGGTCAAGTGTTACTGTTGAGATTAATGGCCAAAAGCAAACTTTTCAGATTGTTGGTGAATTTGAGGCTAATCCTTTAGATAAGAAATTATCACATACATCACCGATTGGCAAGGCATTAATTGGTAAAAAATTAGGTGATCAAGTTGAGGTTGAGGCTCCGGCTGGGAAAATGATTTATAAAATAATTGACATTAAATAAAATTTTTACTATAATTAATAATAACATCAAAAACACTACCAAAAGGACCCTTTAGGCAGATAATAGGTAAAAGCGAGGAAGGTAAGGGTGAAAGGCTTCCCCTAATTAAAGCCTAAAAGGCAAGACCTTTTGATCTGAAGATATTTTCAGAAAGTGGCGGGAAGAAATCCCAAATTTTTTGGGAGAGTAGAACCCGACGGGAAAAGCCCGTGACAGCTTTAACCTAAATTTTTTAGGTAAGTGGCTGATTGACGAAAAAAATAAGCAATCAGCAACCAAGGTGGTACCGCGGTTTTGAAGAGCCGTCCTTGAAGAATGTTATAAATTTAGCATTTTTCAAGGACGGTTTTTTTATGGAGTTTTTTAGATTAGAAAAAGGGGCAACTAATTTACCAAAAGACGTATTTGGTCAAGTAAGTGCTTTGATTACTGGTTATGTACAAGAACATCCTGGAGAAATGTTAATAAAAACACCTACTGAGATAGAGCAAACATTTACTGGGGGTAATTCAGTTATTGCAATCCATCCTGAAAATCCTAATTTAGTTATAGGATATGCAGCATTATATCCTTTTGGTTTAAACGAAGTGCTTAATGAAGAATTATTTGAATTTGGAAGCTGGATAATTCATCCTGATTTTAGACATCATAGGATTAATGGACAAACTTTGGGAGAATATGTAGCTCAAAATTTAATTGATGGAAAAGAAGAACCAATCATCGCTACAGTTAAAAGATTTAATACATTGAGGGCATTAATAAAATTAGGTTTTAAGCCAGTTAAATTTCAAGATTATCCTTGTGTTTCATCATTAACTTGTGTATGTCCATCCAGCTCAGAACACCATGGATTTAATCAATGTCAACATCGATCAATAAACCCAGGAGAAATAGTAAATGGGACAAGTCAAACTGAACCACCAAAAATTGCCTGTACTTTATTAGGTTATAATTTGGAAAAATTAACTTGGCTTGAGCAACAATTACAGCAACAATTAGGTTTGGTTGGTCAATCATTGAATTACAATCTTTTTCAAATTGCAAGACAAGGACTTGAAGAGCGTGGTCTTAAAATATTATAAATTTGATTTTTATTATTTATTATGAATCAACTTATAGATCTTTTCACCACCATTTGTCAAATTGACTCACCAACTGGTGAAGAGGAAAAAATGGTGGAGTTTGTTTTTAATTTTTTAAAAAAACTGGGTGTTTTTGTTAAAAAAGACAGCTATGGCAATATCTATGCCAGAGTTGGCAAAAATCCAAAAGTATTTTTGTCAGCTCATTTAGATACAGTTGAACCAGGAAGAAACATTAAACCAATTGTTGGAAAAAATTATATCACCTCCAGTGGAACAACAATTTTAGGAGCTGATAATAAGGTAGCTGTTGCTTGTATTTTACAGACAACAAAAGAGATAGTTGAAGAAAAAATTGATGCCGCTTATGAAATAATCTTTACTTTATCTGAAGAAGTTGGCAACTACGGTGCAGTTAATTTTAACTACAAACTTTTGCAATCAAAGGTGGGTTTTTGTTTTGATTCATCAAATCCCCTAGGAACAATTATTACTGCCTCACCTTTTTATGAGCGGTTTGATCTGGAAGTTATTGGTCAAGAAGCTCATGCTTCAAAACCAGATGAGGCAATTAATGTTTTGCCTTTTTTAGCTGATCTAATCAAAAAACAAAAATTAGGAAAAGTTGACCCATATTCTTTATTTAATATTGGAGTTTTTAGTGGTGGTTATGTGCGAAATACCATTCCTGGGCAGGCAAAAATTTCAGGAGAGATCAGAAGTTTTTATGAGAAAAATTTGCTTAAAATTAAAGACAATTTCTTAAAAAAATTAGAAGTATTATCTAAAAAATATAAAATAAAATTAAAAAAAGATTTTGTTAGAGAAAATCCAGGTTATTTTCATAACTCACTTAAAGCTAAAAAAGAAATAGAAAAAATTAGATCAATTTTGCGAAAAAATAAACTTGTTCCAAAAGAAAAAATTGCTTGGGGAGTCTCTGATGCTAATATTTTTAATGAAAAAGGTGTACTTTGTTTTAATTTAGCTGATGCTACCGAATTTACCCATTCCAAAAAAGAACGAATTAGAATAAAAGATTTGTTAAAATTAAAAGAAATAACCAAATCAATTGTTATCAGTTTTTAAAAAAATATGGACGATCGAATTGAGTATTTGGATTTTCAAAAAATTCAAATGAAAGTGGGAAAAGTTTTATCAGTGGAAAAAGTTCCCAATCGCGATAAACTTTATAAACTCCAAGTTGATGTTGGTGAGGCGCAACCAAGACAGATCATCACTGGATTGGTGCCATATTATAAAGAAGATGAGTTAAAAGGTAAGTTGATTATTGTTTTAACAAATTTAAAACCAGCAAAGTTTGCCGGTGAGATCTCAGACGGGATGCTTTTGGCAGCGGAAACTGATGATCATCAAAAATGTGTTGTTTTAACTGTTGATAAAAAGATTGAGGTGGGGACAAAAGTCTGTTAGTAAAAAGTGTTAGATGTTAGAAGTTAGATGTTAGATGCTCTATGCTTTGGTTTGATCGATTAGCCAAAAAAATCAAAGAAAGAAATTTACCACTTGAATGGGTCGATGATATGAAAACGCCATCAGGCAGAATTCATGTGGGATCACTTCGAGGAGTGATTATTCATGATGTAGTTTATAAAGCTTTAAAAGAGATTGGTGTGACAGCAGAGTTTTCATATGTTTTTAATGATATGGATCCAATGGATGGCTTGCCAGTTTATCTTGATAAAAATAAATATTTACCTCATATGGGCAAGCCATTGTATAAAATTCCCTCACCTGATAAAAACTATTCTAATTATGCTGAATATTTTGCCCAAGAGTTTATTGAGGTTTTTAATAAGCTTAATTGTCATCCAAAAATTATTCGATCATCCGGGCTTTATCAAAAAGGAAAAATGGATGAAGTGGTAAAAATTGTGTTGAATAATGTTGATAAAATTCGCGATATTTATTTTAGAGTTACCAAAAAAAATCCAGGCGAAAATTGGTATCCTTACAATCCTATTTGTCAAAAATGCGGAAAAATCGGGACAACTGATGTTTACCGTTGGGATGGAAAATATGTTTATTATCGCTGTTTGCCCTATAAAGTCGAGTGGGCAAAAGGTTGCGGTTATGAGGGGTATGTGGAGCCAATTGGTGATAATGGTAAACTTGTTTGGAAAGTAGATTGGCCGGCTCATTGGAAAGTGATTGGGATTACCATTGAGTCATCAGGAAAAGATCATATGTCCTCAGGCGGCTCATATGATATTGCCTCGCACATTGCCAAAGAGGTTTTTAATTACAGTCCGCCTGAGGCTTTTGGAGGTTATGAGTGGTTTACTATTGGTGGTAAAAAAATGTCTTCATCAAAAGGGGTTGGATCATCTGCCAAAGAAGTCAGCGAGATTTTACCACCACAGGTTTTTAGATTTTTATTTGTGCGAACTCCCATCACCACTCATATTGACTTTGATCCAAAAAAAGAGATTTTATTTAATCTTTTTGATGACTATGATCGCTGTCTTAATGCTTACTTTGATAAACAAGAAGGCAAAATTCCTCAAGGAAAACCAGGCGAAGTTTTAGCTGATTTTGCCCGGATTATTGAGTTGTCAAAAATATCAGATTTGCCTAAAAAACGAATTTATTTGCCAAGATTTCGCACCATTTTTAATCTTTTAATTCAAAAAAAAGATGACTTTTTATCATTTTTTGAAAAATTAAAAAAAGATAAGTTATCAGCGGAGGAAAAAGAGATCTTGCAAGAGCGGATTTTTTATGCCAAAAAATTAATTGAAAGAGAAGGAGCAGTTATAGTTAGAGATTACAAAAATCACCAATTTACTTTATCAAGTGAACAAAAAGATTTTTTAAAAAAATTAGCTAGTAATTTAAAAAAATTAGACAATCCAACGACAGAGGAAATTCAACAGACAATATTGGCAACTTTAAAAGAAAATCATTATTCTCCCAAAGAAGTTTTTCAAGGATTTTATTATGTTTTAACAGGCAAAACTTATGGTCCAAAGGCTGTGGATTTAATAATTAGTTTAACTGTAGAAAAAACAATAAAAGTGATTGAAGAAAAAATTTAAATATTTTTTATTGCGGGACTAAACCAACGGACATAGCAATTAGTTGTTCAATATTTGTCACATCCAAAGAAAGATAAAAAATTTGTTGATTTTTTACAAACTCTCTCCATGGTAGAACAGTTTTGTCATTTATTGATTCTGGACTAACAATCATTTGAACTTTAGCATAAGAATTGGGAATAATTAAATCTGGAAAATCTTGGAACAAATTTATAGTTGATAGTCCACCAGCAAAATGACCATTATCAGCGATTAAATTTGCTAATTTTTGCCAATCAAAATCAGGATTTAATCTTCCATAATCAACAACAACAAGGCTATGTTGAAAGATTAATTTGCCATCTGGACTAATTTCCACCCTGCATATTCCGGAAACAGATTGCAAATGTCCGCCTTGGGTTGAGGCAAGTCTTAATGTTTCAACAATATTTTCTAGTCCTTTTTGATCTTTTGGTTTTTGGATTATCACTGCCTCAGTATTTAAATCATCAGGGTTTTCTGGAGTTAAATCAACTCCCCAGGCTGAGTCAACTAATGCTAAAGAGGTTGGTGGTTCGCCCCATTCTTTACGCCAATGAGATTTTAATTTATTAATTTTTTCAGCTGCGGCTTTGGCTTTATCTGTTGCTAGTTCCAAAACAGTAATTGGTGAACAATCACTTCTTACTACAGGAAAAACTGAATGATGAATACCATTTTCATTTATAATCTGTTCTTGTGTTCTTCTTTCAGCTTTATCTATAGTTCGTAAAATTTCTTCTAAAACATCAGGATGAAGATTGTTAACAGGCAAATGAGAAAATCCAGCCATTTCTCTTCTTATTGGAGATGAACTTATTAAAATAGGCAATTCATTTATTTGTCCTCTTGAAAAAGGATTTGGAGTTTTTGCAAAAATTATTCTTTCGTTCATAAAACAAAAAAGCCCTCCGACTCGGAGAGCACAATTTATGAGTTTGTTAAGTCAAAAATTTTAATTTTTATTTTCACTCTTTTAAAAAAACCGCTCGGAAAAATCGGGCGGTAAAATTAAAAAAAATTATTTAACACTGTCCATATTATATTTTACATAAATAAAATAATTTTGCAAGAGGATGTTAAAAGAATATTTTTTTGCTATAATCTTTATGATATGGTTAGTCATTTGCAGTTAAGAAAAATTTTTAGTCAATTTTGGCAAAAAAACAATCATCAAGAAGTGCCGCCAATTCCTCTTGTTCCCCAAAATGATCCAACCACTCTTTTTACAGGTAGTGGCATGCAACAGCTTGTTCCTTATCTTTTGGGCGAGCCTCATCCTTTAGGTAAAAGACTTTACAATATTCAACCCTGTTTTCGCTCTCAAGATATTTTGGAAATTGGTGATAATCGCCATACCACTTTTTTTGAGATGATGGGCAACTGGTCTTTGGGTGATTATTTTAAAAAAGAACAGTTAGCTTGGTTTTGGCAGTTTTTAACAGAAAAACTGGGATTTAAAAAAGAGCGCCTTTATGTGACAATTTTCTCAGGTGATAAAAAAAATCAATTAGCCTCAGATGAAGAATCAAAAAAAATTTGGTTGGAATTGGGAGTGGGTCCTGATCATATTTTTTCTTATGGTCCAGAAAAAAATTGGTGGTCAAGAGCTGGTGTTCCTGATAATATGCCAGAAGGCGAGCCAGGTGGACCAGATAGTGAGGTTTTTTATGATTTTGGCAAGGATCTAAAACTTCATGAAAACTCGCCTTTTAAAAGTCAATCTTGTCATCCAAACTGTGATTGTGGTCGCTTTATGGAGATTGGCAACTCTGTTTTTATGCAGTACAAAAAAACGAAAAATGGATTTGAGGAGTTGCCAGCAAAAAATGTTGATTTTGGCGGAGGACTGGAGCGGATTTTGGCAGCATTAAATAACAACCCAGATGTTTTTACCACAGATGTTTATTGGCCAATTATCAAAAATATCGAGATTGCAGTTGGCAAAAAATATGAAAATGAAGAAGATAAAAGAAAAATGCGTGTTATTGCTGATCATTTAAAAGGAGCAGTTTTTTTGATAAAAACTGGAGTTTACCCGTCAAATAAAGAGCGAGGTTATTATTTACGTCGCCTATTGCGAAGAATTACTGTGAAAACATATCAATTAAAAGGAAAAACAGTTGAGGCGAAGGATTTGTTTTTGGCAGTTGAGGCGATTTTGCAAATTTATGACAAAATTTATTTTGAAAGCACTGATTTAGAGTTTATTCAAGAAGTGATTAAGGAGGAAATCGATAGATTTAACAATACACTAAATAAAGGTTTGATCATTCTTTCAAAAATTGATAAGCCTGATGGCAAGCAAGTTTTTGATTTATATCAATCATATGGTTTTCCAAAAGAGCTGACTGAAGAACTACTGCGAGAAAAAGGCTTAACTTTTGATCAAAAACAATTCGATACTGAATTTGAAAAGCATCGTCAAATGTCACGAACTGCCTCATCTGGGATGTTTAAAG
>JBNASR010000030.1:0-8054 GCA_049717425.1 Microgenomates group bacterium
AGAGGTTTTTGTTATTGGAAAACCTGAAGAACAAGAATTAGCTATTAAAGCATCAATCATTAGAATTTTTTAAAAAATATGTTCAAAATTTTAAAGAATAAAAAAATTTTATTTACGATATTGTTAATAATTGGAGGAGTAATGTTTTTTATAATAAAAGATAACAATTTTAAAAAAAATACAAATTACAAAACAGAAAAAGTTAGTCGTGAGACAATTGTTCAATCGGTTTCTGCATCTGGTCAAATATTATCATCCTCATCTTTTTTAATTAATACACAAGCCTCAGGAGTAGTTAAAAAAGTTTATGTAAAAAATGGCGATTATATAAAAAAAGGAGACAAGATATTAGATATAGAACTAGATACTAATGGGCAAAAAAATTATCAACAAGCATTGAATAATTATTTATCAGCTAAAAACAATTTAGATTCAGCAAAAGCGACTTTGTATTCTTTACAATCAGATCTTTTCTCAAAATGGAAAACATATTTTGATCTTGCAACGAGTCCTCATTATCAAAACAGTGATGGCACTCCAAATTTACCAGAGCGACAAAACCAAGTTGAGTTTTTAACAACTGAGGCTAATTGGAAAGCAGCTGAAGCAAAATATAAAAATCAAGAACAAACAATCTCTCAACTTGAAACAGCTTTAAATAGCGCTTGGCTAAATTATCAATTATATTCACCAGTAATCTTAGCAAGCAATAATGGGATAATTGAAGACTTAATTTATACAGAAGGAATGGTTATTGATGGTGGTGTAAATGAAGTAAAAATTGCCACCATTAAAAATAAATCGTTGCCAATTGGTAAATTTACTGTTTCTGAAATTGATGTTTCAAAAATAAAATCTGGACAAAAAGCAACAATTACTATTGATGCTATACCAGACAAAACTTATACTGGCGAAGTGATTGCTGTTGATAAAACTGGAGTGGTTTCTTCATCAGTTGTTAGTTATCCTTTGACAATAAAATTTGATGAGGAAACTGATGAGATTTTACCAAATATGTCAGCAACAGCCAATATCATTATTAATAAAAAAACTGACGTTTTAACAGTTGCAAATAGCGCTATTGTTAAAGAAAACGATTTAACATATGTTAGAGTTTTGAAAAATAATCAATTAATAATGATACCGGTTGAGATAGGATTAGTATCTGATACAAAAACTGAGATTATTTCTGGATTAAAAGAAGGAGATGTAGTTATTACATCAATTATTAATAACAATGTTAGTTCTCAGACTAATCAATCTCCATTTTCAAATTTTGGAGTAGGTGGTGGAAGAATTCGTTTGAGATAAAAATATGAATAATCAATTAATTTATCTAAAAAATATTAGTAAGATTTATAAAAATCATTTTGTTGAAACTAAAGCTTTGGATAATATAACTTTAAAAATTGAAAAAGGCGATTTTTTGGCGATTATGGGGCCATCTGGATCAGGAAAGTCAACTTTGCTTCATATTTTAGGTCTTTTAGATAAACCAACTCAGGGAGAATATTTTTTTGAAGGACAAAAAGTTTCTCTTTTATCAGAAGAGGAATTAGCTGATTTTAGAAATAAAAAGATTGGTTTTGTTTTTCAAGCTTTTAATTTACTTCCAAGGATAACACTTTTGAAAAATGTTGCTTTGCCTTTGGTTTATCAAGAAGTAGAAAAAGAACAAAGAGAAAAACGAGCTTCTGAAAAATTAAAAGCAGTTGGTTTACAGGAAAAAAAAGATTTTTTTCCAAATCAAATCTCAGGTGGACAACAGCAAAGAGTAGCAATTGCTCGGGCTTTAGTCACTAATCCTTCAATAATTTTAGCTGATGAACCAACAGGAAATTTAGCTTCATCTCAAGCTGAAGAAATCATGAAAATTTTTAAAAAATTAAACCAAGAGGGCAAAACCATTATTTTAATAACTCATGAAAAAGATATTGCTAAATGGGCAAAAAGATTAATAAAAATTAAAGATGGTAAATTAATTAATAATTAATAATGAGTAATGAGTAATGAGTAATGAAATAAGTAAAATTTTTGATTATTATCAAGAAATTATCAATGAAGCAATTTTTTCTCTACTGGCCAATAAAATAAGAAGCGGATTGGCAATTTTGGGGATTGTTATTGGTATTGCTTCAGTGATTATTATGCTTTCTTTGGGTCAATCAAGTCAAAAAAGTATTCAATCGCAAATTCAATCTTTAGGTTCAAATTTATTAACGATTTCACCAGGGGCAACGACTTCTTCTGGCGTACGTCAAGCAGCAGGATCTTCAAACACCTTAATTTTAGATGATGCTTTAGCAATAAAATCAAAATTCTTAAATAATTATATAACAGATGTTTCTCCAGAGTTATCAAGGCGAGCTCAAGTAACATATGAGCGAAATAATACTAATACTCAAATTGTTGGAGTTTATCCAGGTTATCAAATCTTAAGAAATATAGGTTTGTCAGAAGGTGATTTTATAAGTCAATTTGATGTTGATGGAATAAAACAAGTAGCTGTTTTGGGACCACAGGTTGTTTCTGATTTGTTTGGTGATGGTGTTGATCCAGTTGGTAAAACAATAAGAATTACTGGAAAAAGTTTTCGAGTTATTGGGGTGACCACCTCAAAAGGTGGAACTGGTTTTTTTAATCAGGATGATATAATTTTTGTACCTTTATCAACTGCTCAAAAAATTCTTTTTGGAGTTGATTATCTATCCTCAATTGCCATTGGAATAAAAGATGAAAAATTAATGAATCAGGCTCGGGATGAAATTGGTTATTTTTTGTTAGCTCGTCATAAAATTAATAATCCCTATCAAGCTGATTTTACAATTATGTCACAAGCTGATATCTTACAGACAGCCACATCAGTGACTTCAACTTTTACTAATTTGTTATCAGGAATTGCGGCAATATCGCTTTTGGTTGGTGGAATAGGAATAATGAACATTATGTTAGTATCTGTTGTTGAAAGAACAAGAGAGATAGGTTTACGAAAAGCATTGGGGGCAAAAAACAAAATTGTTGTTTTACAATTTTTAACAGAGTCAATCATTTTGACTTTAATTGGCGGAATCATTGGCATAATTTCAGGAGTTATTATCTATTTTGTTTTAGCAAAATTAATGAATTTTTCTTTTGTTTTGTCTTGGTGGGGGATATTGCTATCATTTATTTTTTCATCAATTGTTGGTGTTGTTTTTGGATTTTATCCAGCAAAAAAAGCATCAGAATTATCGCCAATTGAAGCTTTAAGATATGAGTAAGAAAGTTAAAGTTAAAAATTAAAAATTAATAAAAAACTATGAAAAATAATGTTTTTTCTTATATTTTAGTTGGAGTTATAAGTTTAGGAATTGGTTTTTATGGAGGGAGTTTATATCAAAAAAGTCAACAACAAGAAAGGTTTAGTCAAAATATAAGACAAGGACAAAGTCAACAAAGATTTAACACCGGAACAAGACCAATTTCTGGTCAGATTATTAAAAAAGATGCTGATTCAATCACTGTGAAAGTTCAAGATGGTTCATCAAAAATAGTTTTTTTAAGTGAAAAAACCAATATTGGAAAAACTAGTAAAGCAACCGTTGATGATTTAAGAGAAAATGAAAATGTTTTTGTCGTTGGTGTACAAAATCAAGACGGTTCGATTACTGCTCAAAATATTCAAATTGGTCAAGTTAGTTTTAGGTTAAGAGGAAATTAAGAAAATCCATATAAAGCCATTATTGTATGCTGCATGTTGGCGCAAGTTCCTGAATGAGTCAATTTATATTGACTGTTTTCTTGATAATAAAATCCTGTTTGACCACCTGTGTCAGCAGATAAAATTGAGATAGGTGAAATTCCAAGATTCTGCAAAGTTTTTAAGGTAAGATTAATTGCCCATTCGTTATTTGGTTGATTAAACCACCAAGGTCCACTAATTATAAATCCACATGGTTTTTTTGATTGAGATATGCCTTGGCCAACTAGATTTATGGTTTGATCATAGAAATGATTAAATTTATTTGATCAAAAAAAACCACCGGAATTGGTCCATCTATATTGGGGTTGATAAAAAATATCACGAAAAGCCATCTGCAAGAGATTAGAATGTTTATATTCTTCCAAAAAAGCTTGATTTTTAATTATTTCTAATAATTTTTTTCAATTATTGATTTTAAATATAGATTATCAATAAAAAATAAAGAGTTTTTATTTATTCATTCTCACAAAATTTATCCTTCAATTGATGAAAAATTAAAGTTAAAATATTTACCCAAAAAAATTACCAATTTTTTAATAAAAATTATTGGATACTATAAAGATCATCGTTTAAGAGCTCTAAAATACTTAAAACATAAAATCACTATTGAAGATAACACTAAAAAATTGTTAAAAATAATTGACAAAAAATTTTAAAGAAGAAATTTTTGGTTAATAACTGGTCATACTCATAATCCTGTGGTTTTAAAAGAGGAAAAATATACTAATTGTGGATTTGTTGATTTTGGATTTGCAAGTTATTTAACAATTAATGATCATGGAAATATTAAACTTCAATTGAAAGTTATTGATTTAAGGCACAGGATCATAGCCACCTTTGGAAAAAGGATGGCAACGGATGATTCTTTTTAGTCCTAAAAATAGTCCTTTTAATACGCCATATTTTTCAACTGCTTGATAAGTGTACTGAGAGCAGGTTGGCCTAAACCGACAGACTTGATCAGTTAAAAAAAGTTGTTTTAAAATTGTTCCGTGAAACCAAGAAGTTTTTTGATAAAAGCGGATGGATTTGAGAATAAGTTTTTTAAGCATTAAAAGTTAAAATCGCAAAACTAAAGTAATTTCGCCTTTGATTTTTTTGTTTTTTAATTTTTTCATTACTTCACCTACATTTTCCCTAATAAACTCCTCATAAACTTTTGTCATTTCTCGGCCGATTGAGAGTTGTGTTTTGGGAAAATTTTGATTTAAAATTTGCAAAGTTTCCTTAATTCGAAGAGGCGATTCAAAAAAAATAAAGGTTGGAGTTTTTTTATTGATTTTTAAAGTTGATATTTCTTGAAAAAGTTTTAGTTTTTCTGATTTACTTTTTGGTAAAAAACCATAAAAGATAAATGGTGAAGTTGATAAACCAGATGAGACTAAGGCTGTTAAAACTGCTGATGGACCAGGAACAGGAGTGATTTTTATATTTTCTTTAATAGCTTGGGCGACTAAAAATTGTCCAGGATCAGATAAGGTTGGCGTGCCAGCATCAGATATCAAAGCGATTTTTTTTCCTGATTTTAATTTTTGCAAAACCTGAGGAATTATTTGCAGTTGATTCTTATCATCAAGATGAATTAAAGTTTTTTTTATTTGATAATGATTTAGTAGGATTTTTGCTTTATCAGTTGATTCGCAAACTATTTCGTCAGCTTCTTTTAAAATTTCAACTGCTCGAAAAGTAATATCTTGGAGATTGCCAATTGGTGTTGCCACAAGATAGAGCATAGTTTATTTAAAATTAAAATAAGTAATGCTTGAATTTTAAATACCGAATCTATAAAAATCAAGCAATTAATTTATAGTAAAATATTCTTATGAAAATCTCAATTATTACTCTTTTTCCCAAAATGATTTCCTTTTTTTTTGAAGAAAGCATTATCAAAAAAGCTCAAGAAAAACGATTGGTTGAAATTGAGATTATTGATTTGCGCCAATTTGCTTATGATAAACGTGGATCAGTTGATGATCGCATTTATGGCGGAGGAAAGGGAATGATTTTAAGGGTTGATGTAGTCTATAAGGCAATATCAAATATTAAAAATCAAAAATCAAAAATACAAATAAAAAATCAAAAACAAAAAATTATTTTAACCTCTCCAAAGGGAAAGATTTTTAATCAAAAAAAAGCGTATCAATTATCAAGATTGAATGAATTAATAATAGTTTGCGGACATTATGAAGGGGTTGATGAACGAGTAAAAAATTTTGTTGATGAAGAAGTGTCTTTGGGTGATTTTGTTTTAACAGGAGGAGAGATCGTTGCTGCCGCTGTGGTTGATGCAGTTGTTAGATTAATTCCTGGAGTTTTGGAAAAAGAGGCTGTTGAGAGGGAGAGTTTTGGCGAATATGAAGTTGATTATTTAATAAAAATAATTGGTGAAAATGATATTTTAAAAAGATTAAAAGAAAAAAATATTAGAAAAATAAAACTATTAGAATATCCTCAATTTACTCGTCCTGAAGAGTTTTTAGGTTTGAAGGTACCAAAAATTTTGCTTTCAGGAAACCATAAAGAGATTGAAAAATGGCGAATAAAAAAAGCCTGGGAGGAAACTTTTAAAAAAAGAAAAGATTTATTCAGGCAAATTTTTATTTAATTTTTGGTTTTACTTGTCTTCTTTTAATTTTGTTAATCGAATACATAATTCTTTTGTGAAGATCAATGTTTTTAATTCTAGCAAAGCGAAGAATGGCCACCAATATATCACCCAATTCTTGATCGTAACTTTCATCTTTTTGAGCAGCAATATTGGTTGGTTTTCGGCCATGCTTGGCTAAATATGCTCGAGCCATTTCACCAACTTCCTCAACCAGTGATAAAATCAGAAAAGAACCAAACTCTTTTTGTTCTTTCCATTGTCTATCTATATCTTCAAGTTTTTTATAATAATAACCAAAAAGTGATTTTATTTTTCTGGCTTTTTGAGGAATTTTCTCAAGATTTTTTTTCATGATTATATTTTACCTTTTATTTTTTAGAAAAAGAAGGTTAATGACAAAAAAGTAAAAAAGAATAATCATTGCCATAGCAAGACTAAAATCTTGTTGTAGACCAAAATTATTTTTTAATAAATGACCAAAAAAAGTATTGGTTGGTGGTAAAAAACTAAGTTTTAACGGCAAGATATTTTTTAAATTAACATCAAAATATATTTCTAAAAGTTCACTGATGCCATTTTTGACCATTGCTGCGCCCAAAAAAATGATTAAAACTTCAGTTAGTTTATAAATTTTGTTAATTGAAAATTTTAAAAATCCATAAAAAGCTAATAATCCAAAAATTGCAGAAATAAGTAGCCCTAAAATTAACCCAAGTAAATTTTCCGCAAATCGAGAAAAAAGTGAGGTAGTGGCTGAAAACAGAGCAATTTCAAATCCTTCTCTAACAACAAAGAAAATTAAAGTTAAAAAGAGACTAACATCAAAAACATTGTCTTGGAGTTTTTGATGAGTTTCGATGATTTTTCTTGATCGATTTAAAGTAAAGAATTTATGAAGTGATAAAATGACATAGGCTAAGAAAAATCCAGAAAAAATCATTAAATAAGATTCAAGTAGTTCAGCGTTTTTTCCAGTAAGTATTAGTTGAGCCTTATCGGCAAAAATAAAAACAATAATTGGCAAAATTATTGCTATTAATGAACCTATCAAACTAGCAAAAATAATTTCTTTTTCACGATTAATCTTTAGTTTTTTTGAGATTCCCAAAAACACGTCAATGATTAAAAAAATTTCTAAGTATTCCCTTAAACTGATTAAAAAAATTGAAACCATTTTCTCTTGACAGAAATGATAAATTTTGTTTTAATTAAACTATTACTAATTTTATAATAGTTAAACTATGAAAGTCAACAAAATTTCACCTAAAACTTTTTCTGACAAAATTTTTCAAATGAAAGGAATTTCAAAAAAAACTATAGAGGAGCATTTAAAACTTTATCAAGGCTATGTTAATAAATATAATGAAATTCAAGAAAAATTATCCAATTTGACTGAAGATGATTTTGCTAAAGCAAATCAAGTTTATTCAACAATTCGAGAGTTAAAAACTGAACTGTCTTTTGCTTGGGGTGGAGTAGTCAATCATGAAATTTATTTTAGTCATTTAGGAGGTGAGGGAAGTCAACCAAAAGGTGATTTACTTCATCAAATTGAAAAAGATTTTGGGTCAGTTGAGGCATATAAAAAAGATTTAAAAGCCACTGGTATGGCCGCTCGAGGATGGGTTTGGACTGCCTGGAACACAATTGAAAAGCGACTTTTTAATTATTTAGGTGATGCCCAAAATACTTTTCCTGTCTGGT
>JBNASR010000031.1:0-7764 GCA_049717425.1 Microgenomates group bacterium
ATTTTTCCATCGTAAATCTGTGAAATCTGTGTCCTTTAGTTTTACTCTTATGGAGCTTCTTATTATTATCGGCCTTATAGCTTTAATTGCTATTATTGCCTTGATTGCGCTTCGGCCAAAAACTCAGATTGATAAAGGTCAAGATGCCAAAAGAAAAACTGAACTTTCACAACTGCAAAAAGTGCTTGAAGATTGGTACAACGATAAAAACTGCTATCCAAAGCCCCAGCAGATCTGCTATGACAGCCCAGACACCAACAATACCTGCCATATCTGCGGCAATCAGTCAACATCACCCTCTTTTTCTCCTTATCTTTCTCATCTTCCTTGTGACCCAGCTCACCCAACAAAACAATATCTTTATCAAGTTGACAATCTCAACTGCCCTTCTTGGTATAGAATTTATACTATCTTAAGTAACCGAAGCGACAATATCATCAAAGAAGTTGGCTGTGAAGCTGGCTGTGGTCCCTCCCCAAATTATATCTATAACTATGGCGTAGCCAGCCCCAATATTGATTTAGAAAAAAACAATATTTTATGCAACAACTACGCCTCTTTATACACCTTTTCCAACAATATCTGCAATATCTGCGGCAACTATCAACAATGTCAACGAAGTTTTCCAAATAATATTTATTATATTGACCCTCGCTGTCAAACAAGTTGTATTAAAAATTAATTTCGCTTAAAATAAAAATATGGAAAAAATTCTAAAACACATCATTAATTATTCATTATTGATTATTATTTTTTTACTACCATTATTTTTTCTTCCAATAACTATTGATTTTTTTGGTATTAATAAACTCTATCTTCTTAGCTTTGCTGGGTTATTTTTAATTTTTATATCAAGTGCAAAACTGCTTTTTTCAAAAACTCTCGTCTGGAAAAAATCAGCTTTGGATTTACCAATTTTTAGCTTTTTACTAGCAATTGTCTTATCAATCATTATTTCCTCACCTAATAAAACTCAAGCCCTTCTAAATCCCAATTTCGGTTTAATTTTATTTTTATCTTTAACTCTTATGTACTTTTATTTATCTTTTTCCCCAATTACTCAATTACTTCATTACTCAATTACTTTTTCCGGTCTCATTCTTTCTATTTTGACGATTATTTTTTATTTTCAACCATTTAAAAATCTTAATCTCCCCTATTATTTGCAATTTTTAAAAACTCCAGGTGTTAGCCCAATTGGTAATAGTTTTGACTTAATTAGTTTTTTGGGAATGGCTTTAATTTTTAATATCTTTTTAATCTTAAAAAAACAAACGTTAAATAATCAGAGAAATCCAAACAAATTTGAATTAATAATCAATTATTTTGTCCTTATCATAAATCTTTTGGCTTTATTTATATCTGCCTATTCTATTTTCCCGCTTTTTGCTAACTTTTTTCATCTCTCTGCCCCAACCCCCCAATTACCAACCTCTCTAATACTTCCGCCTTTGAGACTTTCATGGTATAGTGCTGTTGAAATATTAAAAAATCCACTGACGTTATTTTTTGGTATTGGAGTTGATAATTTTAGTGCAATTTTTACTAAAGTAAAAGACATTGCTTATAATCAATCTAATCTTTGGTCAATTTATTCTTTTAATTATTCACGTTCGGCGATCTTACATATAATTACTGAAGCTGGTATTTTAGGCTTATTAGCATTTTTCTTAATTGTTGTTAAAAGTTTATCAATCAGTCGAAAAAATCCTTTTTTGTTAACTTTATTTTTATACTCATTGTTAACTTTAGTTTTTTTACCACCAACACTTGTAAATTTTTGGATATTTTTTACTGTTTTGGGATTAATTAGTCATTGGCAAAAAAATAATTTTCAAGAGCCAGAAAAAAAATTAGATCTATCTGATTTTCCTCTGATTTACGGAGGAACTTTTGTTTTTAGTATTATAATTGTCACATTTGCCAGCTATTTTCTTGGCAGAAATTACTTAAGCGAGATTAGTTTTAAAAAATCAATTGAGGCAATTGTGAAAAATAATCTAAAAGATGTCTATGACAATCAAAGACAAGCAATTATTCTCAATCCATATGTAGAAAAATACTATCTTAATCTTTCTCAGATAAATTTAACGATCGCCAATAACATAGCTCAAAAATATCAAGCAACCCAAAGCAGTCAGATCAAAGAGGAGGATAGACAAGCAATCTCTCAAGCAATTCAACAGGCAATTACTCTGGCCAAAGATGGCGCTGTCAGACTTAATCCACAAAAAGCGCAAAACTGGGAAAACTTGGCCACAATTTACAAAAACATTATAGGTATCGCTCAAGATGCTCAGGTATGGGCGATCTCCTCATATCAGCGGGCAATTGTCGCTGATCCACAAAATCCAGTTTATCGATTAAATCTTGGTGGTATTTATTATATTTTGGGAAATTATGACGATGCGATTAATCTTTTTAATCAAGCAGTCAGCCTGAAACCAGATTGGCCAAATGCTTATTACAATCTTGCTTGGGCCTATTATCAAAAAGGCGCTTACCAACAAGCTGCCTCAACTATGGAAAACGTCTTAAAACTTTTGGATAAAGAAAAGAATAAACAAGATTGGGAAAAAGCTCAAAAAGAGCTAGAAATGTTTAAAAATAAGCTAAAAGAACAAGAGAGCCAAAATGAGAAAAGCAAAAGTAATCAATTAAATTTACCAGAAGCCCCAAAAACAACCATTGAACCAAAAATAGGATTACCAGATAAAGCTAAGCCATAATCAAATAGGTCGTATAGAATTTATTTCAAAAAATTCAGCGGGTTAAGAAGCTGATTGCCAGCCCGTATCTCAAAATGCAAGTGCGTCCCAGTTGATCGACCGGTTGAGCCCATAATACCAATCTGTTGACCTTGAGAAACTTTTTCACCAACGCTCACATCATAACGAGAAAGATGAGCATAAAGCGTCTGATAACCATTGTTATGATTAATTATCACATGACAACCATAACCCCAACTTAAACAACCAGCATAACTAACTATCCCTGAATCAGCAGTAATAATTGGCGGAGCTTGAGGATTGGCAATATCCAAAGCCATATGATAAATGACAGGATATTGAGTAATCACGCCTGAGGTTGGCCAGATAAAATTTGATGACCCACGCGCTCCAGCTTGAATTGAAGCGATAAATACTGATGGAGATTTTGGCGCCTCAGGAATAATTTTTCCTCCTGGTACAAAAAGTAGTTGACCACTGGCTAAACTAAATGTCTCTTGATCAACAAAATCATTTAAAGTGTAATTGACAATATTTTGCGCATTAACATGATATTTTTTAGCAATTGAGTAAACTGTCTCACCTGGCTCAACTTTATGAATCACTCCATCAAAAGGTGGAATTTTTAAGACTTGGCCCGGTTTAATCAAATCTGATTTTAAACCGTTTGACCATTTGATACTGTCAACTGAAAGATTAAATTTTTTAGCAATCGAGGCTAAACTGTCACCAGATTGTACTTGATAGTCAATAATCTCTGGCTTAACCGAAACAACCGTTGACACTGTGCTTTCATAAGGATTATAGGCAATGATGGAGTTTTGATAGCTTGATTGTTGCTCAACTTGGGCAATAAAAGGCGAGTTTTGGGCAATCACTGGCCCAAAAACCAAAGCCACTGCCACTACCATCAAAAGCAGTCCATTTAAAAAAGTTGAGGAGTATTTGCCTCTTTTGATGATTAATAAAGCCACCACTAAGTCTTTAAAAGACTCAAAAAGTAATCCTGCTCTTATTATTCGATCTAAAAAATACTTCTTCAAAAAAGAGACAAAAAGCCCAAGATCATCCATAAAGACTTATATTATACCATTGCCGAAGCAATTCGCTCAAGAGCCACCTCAAAAGCTGCCTCTTTCAAAGGAATTTTTTTCTCAACCGATTTTTTCCAGATTGGCTCAAAAGCTTTCTCCATCATCACTTTTAGTTTCGAATTAACCTCTTCTTCGCTCCAATAATAACCAGCCTTGTTTTGTACCCACTCAAAATATGAGACAGTGACACCACCTGAATTAGCCAAAACATCAGGCACAATAATCACTCCATTTTTTGACAAATACTCATAGGCTTCTTCAGTGATTGGGCCATTGGCCATCTCAATAATAATTTTTGCCTTAATTTTTTTCATATTTTTCTCATTGATAACATTTTCCAAAGCCGCCGGCACCAAGATATCAACCGGCAACTCCAAAAGCTCTTCGTTGGTAATTGAACGTCCGTATTTTACATCGCAAACAGAACCCCGACAATAACAACCAGCCACCATCCCCTTTTCTTTTTTACACTCCAAAGTTTTCTCAACTGACAAACCATCCTCTACATACACCCCGCCCTTTGAATCAGAAACCGCCACCACCTTAAAACCAGCCTCCTGCGCTAATTTGGCAAAATAATAACCAACATTACCAAAACCTTGCACTGCAATTGTTAAATTATTTTCAGGCGAAGATATCAGGTTTTTTTGCGACTTTGGACCTCGCGACTGCGAGGCGGCTCCAACGGAGCTAAAAAAACCTTGATATCGAGCCTCTTTTAATTTTTCCAACAAAGCCTGCAAAATATAAACTCCTCCTCTTCCTGTTGCCTGCGTCCTTCCCAAACTCCCACCCATTTCAACTGGTTTTCCAGTAAATGTCGCTGGTGATTTATAACCTTTAATTTTTTGATACTCATCAATCATCCAAGCCATAATCTCTGGATTAGTATTGACATCAGGCGCTGGCACATCAATATCCTCACCAATAAAATGAGCCACTTTTTTCACATACTCTCGCGATAATCTCTCCAGCTCTGTTTTTGACAATTTTTTCGGATCCACTGCCACCCCGCCTTTACCACCACCATAAGGCAGTCCAGCCACCGCACATTTAATAGACATCAATGTTGCCAAAGCTTGAACCTCTTCTTTAACAGTCTGCGGATGAAAGCGAATTCCACCTTTATATGGACCTAAAGCGCTATTGTGCTGAATCCGCCAACCTTTAAAAACCTTCACCTTGCCATTATCCATTTTGACCGGAAAACTAAACTCATGAATATATTCAGGCTCAACTAATCTTTCAATTATTGTCTTATCTAAATTAATTTTTTCAGCCGTTTTTTTTATTAATGCTTGGGCTGATTCAAGCATTTTTTGACCTTGGTTCATAAAATTTTATAAAATTAAAATTAATAATTTTCTCCTTCCAAGGCGCCTTTTCGAGTAAACTTTTCCCATTTTTTTTGTTTGCAAGAAAATGGCGCCGAGCAAATTTATGATTCAAGCCAACGCTCAACTTCAAGAGCCGCCGCCACTCCCTGACCGGCAGCTGTGGCTGCTTGCCTGTAAAGATAATCAACACAGTCTCCAGCCGCAAAAACACCAGCAACCGATGTGGCTGTCTTATAATCCAAATTAAATTTATCAACAAACTCCTCTAATTTTGAATTTGCAATTGTAATTTTTAATTTTTGATTTTTAGATTTTGATTTGGTAAATTCCCAAGCGATTCTTTCCGAAGTAATTACATAGCCTTTTTCATCAAGCTCAATTTGACCAGCAAAAATCTCAGTATCAGGTTTGTGACCAATAGCCACAAAAACTCCATCAAGAGAAAGGATTTCATGGTTTTTTCGAGCAATTTTTATACCTTCCACTTTTTGCTCTCCCATTATCTCCTCAACAGTTGCATTCCAAATGATCTCAATTTTAGGATTAGCAAACACTCGCTCCTGCATGATTTTTGAAGCTCGAAATGAGTCGCGGCGATGGATGATGTAAACTTTTTTAGCAAACTTTGTTAAAGTCAAAGCCTCCTCCATTGCTGTATCACCACCACCTATAACAGCTACCACTTTGTCTTTGAAAAAAAATCCATCACAAGTAGCACAAGCTGAAACACCTTTACCCCGAAGCTTTTGCTCGCCTTCAACATTAAGCCACAAAGCTTTGGCACCGGTGGCAATAATTAATGAGGCAGCATAATAATTTTTTTCAACAGTGAAAACTTGTTTTTTTGATGCAGAAAGATCGACTTTAGTAATATTTTGATCGATTATTTTTGCGCCAAATTTTAATGCTTGAGCTCTTATTTTTTCTATTAACTCTCCACCTAAAATTGACTCCTGTCCAGGAAAGTTTTCCACCTCTGAGGTTAAAGTCAACTGACCACCCGGAGGTGAGCCAGCAAAAACTAAAGGCGACAGTCCAGCCCGAGCTAAATATATGGCTGCTGAAAGACCAGCAGGGCCTCCACCAATAATGATGACTTTTTCTGTATTGCTCATATTTTCTCTTATGTGACTTATAAGTTTTATTATAAATTAATAGCTCTCTCAACCATTTGCTTCACCTCACTTGTTTTATCTTGAGGAATAATCTTACAAATATCAGAAATGACAATCTCTTTTGACAGGCTATCAAGAGCTTTTTTAACAGCATTAATCTGTTGCAACACCTCGCCACAACTGCGATTTGAGGATAACATCCTTTCAATCCCTTTTAACTGACCAATAATTCGATTAATCCTAATTTTCGTATTATCCATAAGATTATTCTAAAATCGAACACTTAACATTAGTCTTAAAATATTTAATTTTTAATTTTTGATATTTGATATTTTTATACCCAATACTAGTATAGAGTATTTTAAATCTTCTGTCAAGAGATATTTGATAAATTATAATATAGTTTATGAAAAAATATTGGTTGATAACAACAACTTTATTAAAAGAGTATTTTGCTTATCGACTAAACTTTGTTCTCTGGCGACTGAGAAACTTTGTCTCAATTTTAATCCCAATTTTTTTATGGCAAACCGTTTTTTTTAATAATCAAGCTTTAAAAAATCACACAGTCGCTTATTTTCTTTTACTTCATCTTATTTCTGGCCTGATCATCTCCACCACGACCACTGATTTGGCTGGACAAATTCAAAATGGGGAAATTATCAATCTTCTTTTAAAACCAATCTCTGTTTTTAAATACTATTTTTTTCGTGATCTTGGCGATAAATTAATTAATTTTTTCTTTGCTATAATTGAGACGGGAATAATTATTAATATTGTTAAAATTCCTTTTTTTAATTATCTTAATCTAACAGTCCAAAACATTGTTTTATTTTTATTATTTGCCATTATTGGTTTTTTTTCTTATTTTTTTATCTCTTTGCTTTTGTCTTTTGTTGGTTTTGTCTCACCAGAAGTCTGGGCGCCAAGATTTATTTTTTTTACTCTTTTAACTATTCTTTCTGGTTTTTTTATTCCTTTGGATTTTTTACCTAAACCACTATTTAATCTTCTTTTTTTTACTCCTTTTCCCTACTTTATATATCTGCCAACCAAAATAATCACTGGCAACTTTAATTTTATCAATCTAAAATTAGCTCTTTTTGGCGGAATTTTTTGGCTTTTTTTTAGTTATTTTTTAGTAAATTTTGCCTGGCATAAAGGATTAAAAAGTTTTTCTTTTTGGGGAAAATGAAAGAGTTTAAACGTCATCTAAAAATCTTTATTGCCTTTTGTAAGGCTTATTTAAAAATTGTTCTTCAATCAAGAGCTGGAATGGTTGCTTTTACTTTGGGTAAGATGTTGCGATTTTTGTTTTTTTTAGGTGTAATTTTGGTAGTATTTAAAAAAACCGCCACTTTAAATGGCTGGAGCTTACCTCAAGTTATCCTTTGTTACCTGACTTTTAATTTTCTTGATACAGCCACCCAAATGCTTTATCGAGAAGTTTACCGTTTTCGATCGCTTCTTATCTCTGGTAATCTTGATC
>JBNASR010000032.1:0-7719 GCA_049717425.1 Microgenomates group bacterium
TCGATTTTGCCTGGCATAACCAAAATAAGGAATAATAGCAATGATTTCTTTAGCGCCATTTCTTTTTAAAGCATCAACAAAAAAGAAAAGCTCCATTAAATGAGTGTCAGTTGGATTTGAGGTTGGTTGGATGATAAAACAAGTAGCATCTTTCACATTTTCCTTAATTGTTACTTTTACCTCTGAATTGTCAAAACGAGTCACTTCGCTTTTAGATAAAGGAACACCCAATAATGAAGAAACTTCCTGAGACAATTTTGGATGGGCAGATCCACTAAAGATTTTTATCATTGAAAAAAATTAAATATTTTATCTTTGTTGAGTCGAAATTTCAATTAATTTTCTGGCGGCTAACTCTTGGGTTTTTTTGACGGCCTCATTGACAGCATCAGCAATGCGATTTTCAATGATGCCATCAACCTCAATTGACTCAACAATCTGATCACCGCGCAAAACAACTTTAACACCGTTTTTTTCAACAACCACCTGCTCTTTTTGTAAAGCCTGCTGCATTTGTTGAGCTTGTTGTTGTAATTTTTGCAAGTCACCTAATCCGGCGAATGGATTAAACATAGTTATTTTAAAAATTTATAAAAAGTTAACTATTTTCATTATAAAATTCAGTTAAGGCAATTTCAAGAGGAAGCGAGTCAATTGGGGTAAGTTTTTGCAGCTGATAAGCTTCCATCAAAAGTTTAATTAATTTAGCAATTTCTTTAACAGAAAGATTTATTTCTTTTTCATCTTCTTGTTTTATTCCTTTTTTAATCAATAATTGAAGATGAAGCTTATTTAATAAGTCCTCAATTAAATTTTTAAAATTACCATTATTTTGAGAAAATTCATCTATCCAAGCAAAAGTCTTTTGTTGATTTTTTTCTTCAATAATTGCCAGTAAATTATTTTTGCCGCGAATACCTAAATATTTTTCAAGTTCCTCTAGACTGTTAATTTTTTGCAAAACTACCTCCTCAAGGATTTTAGCAGCGTCACGAAATGAGTTATCAGAATGCTCAGCAATTAACGAATAAAATTGAGAATGATATTGAAGATTTTCACTTTTGGCAATTCGCTCAAGCATCCGGATGATGTCAGGTTTTTTAGCTTTTCCAAAATTGATTTTTAAACATCGAGAAACAATTGTTTTTGGTAGCTTTTCAGGATTTGTAGTTGCCAAAATAAAAATTGCTGTTTTTGGTGGCTCTTCGAGAGTTTTTAATAAAGCATTAAATCCCTCATTTGTAATCATATGAACTTCATCAATAATAAAAATTCTATAGTTTCCAGTCATTGGTAAAAGTGAGGTTTCTTGGGTAATTTTTTTGACATCGTCAATACCGCGATTTGATGCCGCATCCATCTCTACTACATCTGGTGAGGTACCATTATCAATTGCTAGACAGTTTTGGCAGTGATTACAAGGTTCAAACTCTTGATTTTTTTGCGAAAATTTATTGTTAAGACAGTTTAAGGCTTTGGCAAATATTCTAGCACTTGAGGTCTTACCAGTGCCTTTTTGACCAATAAAAAGAAGAGCATGAGGTAATTCATCAGCCTCAAGAATTTTTTTTAATTGTGAAGCTACTTGGGAATTGTCAAGTTCACTTATTTTTTTAGGTCGATATTTAAGATAAAACATATTAAGATTGGCTTTTTAATAAATTATCAACACCATGAATTATTAATTGTTTAATCATCTCATCAACTTTTTTATTACGTTCTGCTGCAAGCAATACTGCTTGAGGATAACAGATAAAGATTTCACCCATTAAAATATCAGTTTCTTGTTTTTCATTATAAAAAAAAGAAAGAACAGGCAAAGCTACGTTTTCTTGTTTGTAGTTTGCTGCTAATTTTCTCATTTTATTTTTACCTACAAAAATAATATTCAAGGTATAGTCAGGAGGAATATTTTTTGATATAAAATATTCCTCCAAGTCTTTTTTAATCTTTTTTTTGTTGATTTTGTATCGAGACGGCGAGATGATATTAAACATATCGATGTTTTTTTAAAAAACGATTTTTTTGTTTTTCTTTTTCTTCTTCTTTGCGAGCGAGTGATGGTTTTTTATAAAATTGTTTCTTTTTTAAAGTATTGATGATATCTTCTTCAATAAATGTTTTAGAAAATTTTCGAAAAAGAGAGTCTTTAGTCTCGCCTTTTTTCTTGTCAACAACAACCATTTTTCTTCCCTCCTTTCTAAAAAGGAAATGATAAATTAATTATACATTTTTTATTATATCAATTATTTGTTTTAAAGTTAATTGAGAAGCAATAAGATGAGGGTTTTTTGATGAGCCATTTAAAAGCATATTACCTGAAGCATGTAGAAACCAGCTCCCTTTTTTATCAATTTTTATAATTTTAAGGTAAAGAGGCCTAAGATTGAGGTTTTTTTTTGGTTGAGTTTTGATACGGATATGACCTGTTTGCGGATCTTTTCTGACAGCTAATTGAAAACCTTTTTTTAAAGCCAGTTTAATAACTTCCTCGTTTTTTGAATTGATAGCAATTGATTTGCCCCATCTTGATTGAAAGATAATTCCTTTTTTCATTTCCTTTTCAGCATTAATTTTTTTTGTGAATGTATGAAAAAGACCATCAAGCAAAGGAAAAACAAGAAACATTATATCTTGATCGTTTTTAATCACTGATTTGAGTCCAGAATCAATAATGTTATTAATTAAAAATTCATAATGATCAGCAGCTGGATCATTAAAATTTATCTCTCCAAAATGATCAAAATTATTGACTTGATCAACTAATCTTTTTAATGGCTTTTCGTGTTTTTTTTTGATAAATTTTTTTGATTTTAAAAATTGATAAACAAGCAGTGATGCGCAAGTGTTTTTTTTAGTTTGATGATGATCAAATTTTCCAAAACCAGTATCAACATGGATAATATCAGGATTTTCATCAGCCGGTTTTTTATCCAAAGTTGAGCCAGCTGGAACAAATTTTAAAACTGCATTTTGCCAACCTGGTAAAAATTTTTTTATCAGCCAAGTGGCAGTAATTGAGTCAATATCGGGTCCCAGATGAGAGACAATAGTTTTCATAAAAATAAGTTAGGTCTTGCTTTTTAGAAAAGATAAAAGTTGGTTAAAAGTTAAAATTTGTGATTTTTTTTCATCACGTCTTTTTATCTCAATTTTTTCAGCAGTTTTTTTTGAGATTACCAAGCGTAATGGTATACCAATTAAATCAGCATCGGTAAATTTTTCTCCAGCACTTACCTCTTCTCGATCATCAAAAAGAACCTCGATTTTTTCAAAAATCAATTGCTGATAAAGTTTGTGAGCTTGGGATTTTACTATTTGATCTTTTTGATCAAGGCCAATTAAATGAACCTGGAAAGGAGCAATATTTTTTGGCCAAATAATTCCTTTTTTATCATTGAAAATCTCAACGACTGCGCCCATTAATCTGGTTGTGCCAATACCATAGCAACCCATCACTGGATATTTTAATTGACCATCAATATCTGTAAATTTTAATTCAAAAGCCTCACTAAAACGGGTGCCTAAATCAAAAATATTGCCAATTTCAATGGCTTTGTTTTTAAAAAGTGGCGATTGGCATTTTGGGCATTTATCTTTGACAGTGGCAATTTCTTCATTTTGAGCAAAACTGCATTTTGAGCAATAAATTAAGTCGACCTCACCAGCTGGAGTTATGATATTAAACTCATGAGAAAATTTTTTTGTAAAAGATCCACCAGATGCCTCAGTGATTTTGACCTCATTTAGACCACATCGAGAAAAAATCTTTAAATAGGCGTCAATGACTTTTTGATAATAATCATCAAGATCTTTTTTGCTAGCGTGAAAAGAGTATAAGTCCTTCATTCCAAATTCTCGACCACGAAGAATTCCAGATTTAGCTCGTTTTTCATCTCTGAATTTTGTGGTGATATGATAAAGGGCTAAAGGTAAATCTTTATAACTTTTGATAAATTTTTTGGCAAGTGGAGTAACTGTTTCCTCGTGTGTTGGTGCTAAAGCATATTCTTGGCCCCATTGACTTTTGGTTTTAAACAAAACATCAACAGTTTGCCATCGGCCAGTTGACTCCCAAAGATTTTTTGGATGAATAAGAGGCATCAAAATCTCTTGAGCGCCAATATTATTCATTTCTTCACGGATGATATTTTCTATTTTTGCTAAAACTCTTTTTCCCAAAGGTAAATATTCATATACACCTGAGGCAACCTGATCAATAAAGCCTGCTTGAGTTAAAAGTTTATGACTAATTGATTCGTATTGACGAACTTCCTTTTTTGTTTTGCCAAAAAGGCGAGAGTATAGCATAAAAATATTATACAACAATTTTTTTTCTTGATTGTTTACTTAGTGATTTTTTCGAAGATTTTTTCAAATATTTGAGGTTTTTCAACAGCGATTTTTGAAAGGATTTTTCTGTCGACCTCAATTTTTTTATTTTTTAAAAAATTAATAAATTGAGAATACTTCATCCCCAATGCTCTAACTGCGGCATTTAGTCTGATAATCCATAATCTTCGAAAATCTCTTTTTCTTCGTTTTCTGCCAACAAAGGCATATTCACCAGCATGCAAAGTTGCCTCTTTGGCTTTTTTAAACTGCTTGTGCCGAGTCATCCAATAGCCTTTGGCTAGTTCAAGGACTTTTTTATGACGTTTTCGAGTGGTTTTTCCTGGCTTGACTCTAACCATATTTTATTTTTTTCCTAGCATTTTTAACAGTTTTTTCTTCATTTTTCCAACAACACTTTTTAACTTTTTAGCGCTTCTTAACCATTTTTTATTTTTTTTGCTTCTTAGATGTCTAAATCCTTTTGATCGATGCAATAATTTGCCAGTGGCAGTGATCTTGAATCTTTTTGCTGCTGATTTTCTAGTCTTAACTTTATTTTTTGCCATAAAGGATATGATATCAAAAAAAAATTAAATAGTAAATAGGTAAATTACTTCTTTTTGGCAACTACTGTTCGAATTACTCGTCCCTCAAGCCGTGCAGGTTTGGAAATATTAATTTCGCCCAAGTTAGAAATGAATTTATTGATTAGATCAAAAGCCATATTTTTTTTAGCTATTTCTCGACCTTTTAAAGTTAAGTTAATTCTTACTTGATGACCCTCAGTAAGAAACTCTTTAGCCTTATTTTCCAATCTTTGCAGATCACCTTCAGCGATAAATAAGCCTAAATTAATATCTTTGGTAATACTTTTTTTAATTCCTTTTTTTGCCTCTTTTTCTTTTTTTTCCTCCTGGTAAAGAAACTTATTAAAGTCAATTAATTTTGCCACCGGTGGATTGGCTTTTGGAGCAATTAAAACTAAGTCGACTCCTAAAGTTTGTGCTTGATTGAGAGCTTCTTGTTTGCTTAATATGCCAATTTGCTCACCTTTATCATTAAGAACACGCAAGGTTGGTGCATTGATATGGTAGTTTATTTCGTAGTATTTTTTAAGTGGTTGTTTGAATTTATGAAAAGTTCCCAAGTTGTTTTTTTAAATCACTAATAAATTTACTAATATTTAATTGACCCAAGTCTTTTCCTTCTCTTGTGCGAACTGATATAAATTGATTACTTTTTGCTTCCTTTTCTCCAATTATAACTAAATAAGGAATTTTTTGCAAGGTGGCATTGCGAATTTTTTTACCCAAAGTTTCATTGGATTCATCAATCTCAACTCTAAATCCGTGTTCGATCAATTGATTTTTAATAGTATTACTATAATCTAAGTATTTTTCTGAAATCGGTAAAATCATAATTTGAGTTGGTGATAACCATAAAGGAAAAGCTCCAGCATAATGCTCAATTAAAATTGCGGTAAAGCGCTCAAGTGAGCCAAGTGGCGCCCGATGGATCAAGGCGGGTCTTTTAATTTGACCATCTTTATCAACATATTCCAATTTAAAGCGCTCTGGCAACATAAAATCCACCTGAATTGTCCCGCATTGCCATTCTCTTCCAATGGCATCTTTGATGATGACATCAAGTTTTGGTCCATAAAAAGCGGCATCACCTTCACTTTTTACATAGTTTAGACCTTTTTTTTCAATTGCTTTGACGATCTCTCTTTCTGCTTTTTGCCAAATCTCATCATTGCCAAGATATTTTTCTTTTGGTGAACGCAAACCTAACCTGAAATAATAATCATTAAGACTAAAAATTTTTAATAAATAAATCATATAGTCAAAAACTCTCAAAAATTCATCAACTACCTGATCCTCACGACAAAAAATATGGGAGTCATCTTGAGTAATATGACGGACTCGAAGCATTCCAGAAAGCTCTCCGGCTTTTTCATATCGATAAACAGTGGCAATCTCAGCAATTCGCAAAGGCAGATCCTTATAACTGCGCATTTGTGATTTATAAACCATCATGTGAAAGGGACAGTTCATTGGTTTGACTAAATATTCATCATCATCAATTTGCATCGGGCTATACATTTTATCGCGATACAAATCCCAGTGACCACTAGTTTGCCAAAGTGATTTTTTGCCAATATGAGGGGTATAAACATGTAAATAGCCTCGCTTTGTTTGTTCGTTAATAATTAATTCCTCAATTTTTCGGCGGATAAAAGCGCCTTTTGGTGACCAAATAAGTAGTCCTGAACCAACTTCTGGCGTTAAGATAAATAAACCTAACTCTTTGCCTATTTTTTTGTGATCTCTTTTTTTTGCCTCTTCAAGCTGCCATAAATATTTATCTAATTCTTCTTTGGTTGGAAAAACTGTGCCATAAATTCGAGTTAACATCTTATTTTTTTCATCACCTCGCCAATATGCACCAGCAATATTTAGAAGTTTAAAATATTTTATTTGTTTGGATGGATTATCTATATGGCCACCACGGCAAAGATCAATAAAATCACCACTTTGATAGATAGTAATTTTTTCATTTCGACTCTTAATTTCTTCAATCAACTCTAATTTGTATGGATTGTTCTTAAATAATTTTTTTGCTTCATCATAAGTTATTTCTTTTCCCTCAACTTTATGCCAAGTCTTAACAATCTCCTTCATTTTTTGATCAATTTTGGCAAGATCATCGACAGTTATTTTCTCATCACCAAAATCAATATCATAATAAAATCCATTTTCAATTGGTGGACCAAGGGTGATTTTTGCCTTGGGATAAAGATCTAGCACTGCCGCTGCCAAAAGATGAGCAGTTGTGTGTCTGAGGTGATCTAAATTAATATTCATATTATTTTTGTGATTGTGGTCGCGAGAGGACTTGAACCTCTGACCTTTTCAATGTCAATGAAACGCTCTAGCCAACTGAGCTACGCGACCATTGATTATTATTTTAACACAGAATGAACAAAATGTGCAAATTCATTAAGATTATTTAACATCATAAAAATAATAATGAATAATGAATAATGAATAAAGAATAATGACAATTAATAATGAAATAAACAAATAATCAAATAAAGAAATAAATAAATGAAAGCAATTAAGAAATTAGGAAATTGAGTAATTAAGGGAGAGATAAAGTTCGTATTTTTTAGTTTTTCCCGTCATAAACGGGACAAGTAGTTTTTAAACACTAAAAAATACAAATTGAAAACTAAAAATTTTATCTTCTTGTCATCTTGAACGACTGAAGAATCTAGGCGATAGCCGTAAACATAACAGATTACGCAACGCTTGATTCTTCGGCCACGACCATTCGGTCGGGCCTCAGAATGACAAAAAAACAACATCTGATTCTTTGATC
>JBNASR010000033.1:0-7509 GCA_049717425.1 Microgenomates group bacterium
CATATATCTTAACAAGAATACTACCAACACCTGGCAAAAGCCCAGCCCAGTTATTCAAAATAATAAAAAAGAACAATGAACCAATTAATGGAAAAAAAGTATTTGTTTTCTCATGTAATGCCGATTGAAAAAAAGTATAAATTCCCTTAAGAATAAAATTTATCAAATAATATAAATTACCCTTTTTTTTTGATTGTGATTGTTTGTAATAAACTAATCCTAAAACAAAAAAACCAATTAAAACAAAAAAACTTAAAAAAAGTGAGTTTGGAAGATAAAAGTTGCCAATATGAAAAATTGGTTCAGCTTTAATACTGATCTTTGACATCTCAGTCAAAATTTTGAAGTCAAAATGATTAGTTTGTTTGCTTAGTTCATTACTTGCAAGATTAATCTCTTCAGTTGTCATTTTTTATTTCTGTATAAATTTTTTTTAAATTATAAAAAGTGCCAAAAATTCCAATTAAAAATCCCATTATAAAAAAAATTTTTTTGGTTTTCAAGAGATTATCCAGTAAAAAACCAATAAAAATTCCTAAAATTATTGGAACAATTAAATAATAACCAAAACTGGAAAATTTTGCAAGAGCAAAGTAATTAATATTTTTTGGATATTTTTTTTCTTCGTTGATATTTTCTTGTTTTAAATTCAAGTTTTTATCAAAAGCAAAATATCTTTTTTTCATAGTTTTAATTTATCTTAACTGCTTCTAAATCAACCGCATTATCAATAATTATCCCAATTTTTCCATCGCGATCGGTTACTTTACCTTTAAATAAAATTGCTTTATTGACAACTAAGATTTTTTTTAAATTAGTAAACACTTTCGGAAAAATAATCGCCTCGATATTGCCAGTTTCATCAAAAACTTGAATAACAGCCATCTCGCTATTATCTTTTTTTGTTCGCAAAATTTTTTTATTACTAATTGTTCCGGCTAAAATTAAAGTTTTGTTTTTGTCTTCTTCTGTGATATCACCTATTTTTTTACTAATTTTTTGACTAATAATTTTTTGATACTTAGCTAGAGGATTTTTACCAATTAAAAAACCAATCACCTCCCTCTCCATTGCAAATAACTCATCTTCAGATAACTCAGGCAGTGGTTTAAAATTATCCTTTAAATCTCGTTGGTCGCCTGTATCTTCAAACAAGTCAAATTGACCTTTATCAATTTTTTCTTTTTGTGATTGAACTTCAATTAATACTTTAGGATAATTTGCCAAAAGAGTGGCTTTATTGCCAAATGCAGATAAAGCACCTGCTTTTATCAAACTCTCAACTGTTTTTTTATTAACTTTGCGCAGATCAACTCTTGACAAAAAATCACGAAAACTCACAAATGGCTTTTTTTTACGAGCTTCAATGATTGAATCAATTGCAGCTTGACCAACATTTTTAATTGCTGAAAGCCCAAAACGAATTGCCTCACCCTCAATAGTGAAACCAAATTCAGATTTATTTATATCAGGTAAAAGTACCCTGATTCCCATTCGCTGACATTCTTCGATTGTTTGTGCCATTTTAATCTCTCGTTGTGGACCAGCTACACCTTGCAACTCAGCTGAAAGAAGAGCGGTCATAAACTCCACTGGATAATTAGCTTTAATATAGGCAGTCCAGTAAGCAATTAAAGCATATGAGGCTGAATGAGGTTTATTAAATCCATATGAGGCAAACTTTTCCATAAAGTTCCAAAGATTTTCCACCATTGCTTTTTTATAGCCATTTTTTAAACATCCTTTTATAAACTTTTCTTTTTCTTTTTTCATTAATTCCTTTTTCTTTTTTCCCATTGCCATTCTCAGATTGTCTGCCTCACTCATGGTGTAACCCGCTAATTTATGAGCGATTTCCATCACCTGCTCCTGATAAACAAGTACACCATAAGTTTCCTCCAATATGGGCTTTAAGTCTGGATGAAGATATTTTATTTTTTTTGGATTTTTTTTACCTTCCAAAAACATTGGAATAAGATCCATTGGTCCAGGTCTGTATAAGGCCACCATTGCTGAAATATCAGAGATTTTACTAGGCTTAAGTTCTTTTGCCAATTTTCTCATGCCTCCTGACTCGAGCTGAAAAACACCAATGGTATTGCCTTCAGAAATTAATTGATAGGTCTTTTTATCATCAAGAGGAATTTGATGAATATTGATTTTTTTACCGGAGTTTTTTTCAACATATTTTAAAGCCTCCTCAATAATGGTTAAATTTCTCAGTCCTAAAAAATCCACCTTTAAAAGACCAACTGCCTTTTGATTTGAGACCGCATTTAAATCAAGGCAGTACATATCATATTGAGTGATGATTTTTCCTTCTTTGTTGTCTTTTTGAATTGGGACATACTCTGTCAGTGGTTTATCTGAGATAACCACCCCAGCCGCATGAACAGATGAATGACGCGGTAAACCCTCAAGTTTTTGAGCAATATCTAAGATTTTTTTTACTTCAGGCTCTGTCTGATAAGCAAATTTTAATTGGGTAGATTCCTCAAGGGCCTTAGCAATCGTCATCGGAAAACCTTGCTTGCCCAGTGGAATCATTTTGGCAATTCGATCACCTTGACTGTAGGGAAAACCCAAAGCTCTTGTTACATCGCGCACTGCCAACCTTGCCTCCATAGTTCCGAAAGTGATAATTTGAGCTACTTTATCTTCACCATATTTTTTAGTGACATAAGCTAAAACCTCATCCCGTCTTTTATCAGCAAAATCAATATCAATATCAGGTGGAGTTGGTCGCTCTGGATTTAAAAATCGCTCAAAAGGTAAGTTATAATCTAAGGGATTTATGTCAGTAATACCAGTAATATAAGCAACCAAACTACCAGCAGCTGAGCCCCTTCCTGGACCAACTGCAATTCCATTATTTTTTGCCCAGTTTACAAAATCTTGAACAATCAAAAAATAAGTGGCATAGCCTTTTTTTAAAATAATCTCTAATTCATATTCAATTCTTTCATTAACTATTTTTTCTGGATAATTTTTGACGCGATCTTTTCTTTGATAAACAATCTCTCGCAAATAATCTTCAGGACTTTGATTGTTTGGTGTTTCAAACTTAGGCAGAATCCATTTACCCATTGGAATTTCTAAGTTGCATTTTTGAGCAATTTTAACTGTATTTTCAATTGCCTCAGGAATATCCAGAAAAAGACCTTTCATCTCAGCTGGTGATTTAAAGTAATAGTCAGGGACATCAATCATTGATATTGGTCTTTTTTTATCATTGATTGTTTGTTGAGTTTGAATACACAGTAAAATCTCTTGAGCAAAAGCATCTTCTTTTTCCAAATAATGAACATCATTGGTGGCAACGAGAGGAACCGCATACTTTCTGGAAAGTTTAATTAATTGCTGATTAACTTTTTCCAAATCTTTAACTTGATGATGTCTTTGAATCTCAAGATAAAAATCTTCTTTAAAAATCTTCAAATATTTTTCAAGAATTTTTTCTGCCTGGTTAATCTGATCCTCTAAAATTAAACTTGGAATTTCTCCTTGCAGGCATCCAGATAAAGCAATTAATCCTTGATGATATTTTTCAAGCAGTTCAAAATCTACCCTTGGCTTGTAATAAAAACCTTCTAAATGAGCTAGACTAACTAACTTTAATAAATTTTTATAACCAGTTAAATCTTTTGCCAATAAAACTAAATGATAATAATCTCGCCCTTCTTGACCATTTTTGTCAAATCGGGATTTTTTTGCTTTGTATACCTCAACACCAATAATTGGTTTAATCCCTGCCTCAACTGCTTTGACATAAAACTTGAAAGCCCCATATAAAGCTCCATGATCTGTAATAGCAAGGGCTGGCATTTGATAATTTTTTGCTTTGCTAATTAACTGATCAATCTGGCACATGCCGTCCAAAAGTGAATAACCAGTATGAACATGAAGATGGATGAATGACATAAAATTAAATTATAGATGATAAAATTTTAAGATTTTTTCTCGGGCTTTATTTTCGATCTCATCATTTAATCTTTTCAATTTTACCTTTTTTTGATATTTAATCTCAACTGCTTTTTTTATCAACCAATCAGTAATCTCTGGATTTTTTGGTAAAATTGGGCCATGCATATAAGTCCCTAGACTATTTTTATAAATCATTCCTTCAGTTTTCTCAGTTTCATTATTACCATAACCTTTTAAAACATATGCAAAAGGTGAGACATTTTTACCCAAAAATGTTCGTCCAGTATGATTTTCAAAACCAACTAATTTTTTGTCCTTAAATAAAGGTGATTGAACGATCAAATCACCAATTAATCTTTTAGCCTTTATTCCAGGACTTTCGGTATAAAGATCAAAAATCCCCAAACCAGCAATTACTTTGCCATCAGCAGCTTTATAATATTTGCCCAAAAATTGATAAGCACCACAAACATAAAGACCAGGAGTTTCCTCTTCAATTTTTCTTTTTAAAAATATTCCTTTATTCTCAATTAAATCTTTATTAACAATTTCCTGCTGTTTATCTTGAGCCCCACCCATAAATAATAGATCAGCTATTAATACCAACTCTGGATCATCATTTATTGAAATTGGCAGAATCTCATTTTTTATTCCTCTTGACTTTAGACGATAATTTAAAGCAATTACATTACCTCTGTCTCCATAAGTACTCATCAAATCTGGATATAACCAACCAATGATTATTTTCATATTAAATAAATTTTTTACCAATTAAAAATTTTCTTAGTTCCAACATTGCTGAATATGTTGGTAAAACATAAATGACCTCATTTTTTTTCGTCCTTTTAATAATTTCTTTGACTGCTCTTTGATAACTTTCAAAATTAGTTGTTTTCATATTTTCAGATTTAAATCTCAAAGCCATATCATAAACTCTATCACCAGCAACAAAAATTTTTTTAGCATTATTTTTAATTATTTTTATATCGGTATCCCAAATCCAGGAAACATCCCTTCCATCAGGTATACGATTGTTTAAAATGATGAAAAATATTGCTTTTTTATGTCTTAAAATTCGTTTTATTGTTTTTAATGATTGATTAAAACCAGCTGGATTTTTTGAAAGTAGAATAAAAAAAATTCTATTTTGATAATTAATTTTTTCTTGTCGACCAAATGGACTTTGAAAATTTTTAAGTAAGTTTTTGAAGTTTTTAAAATTAAATAAAGATTTTACAGTTGCCAGAACAGCATGAGCATTGTACATATTATAAATCCCAGCTAAAGGATAATTAATTTTTATTTGACTAAAATCTTCAAGTGTCTTTGACCTTTTAAACTGACATTTAGGACAATCAAAATCTCCTAGATGAGAATAAGAAATAGCATTGTAATTAAGAGGTGATTGACAATTGGGACAATAAATAAAATCAACATCATGAGGAATTTTTTTTAATTTCATTAACTTTTTTGATATGCCAAAAAAAATTTTTTGCTGACTTAATTTGCTAACATTATAAAAAATATAAGGATCATCACCATTGGCAACAATTAAAAAATTTTTTTTAATTTCCTCTATTGCCTGAAACCAGCGACTGCCAATCGTATTAACTTCGCCATATCGATCAAGTTGATCTCGAAAAAGATTTAATAATATCAAAACATTAGGAGTTAATTTTTCTAAAACTAATGGCAAATTAAACTCATCAACCTCAAACAAAGCAAAATCATAATTTAAACTACCAAAGAAATCTGATTTTTTTAATAAAATTGAAGCAATGCCATTGATTAAATTAGCTCCTTCTTGATTGGAAAAAACTTTTTTTCCTAATTTTTCTAAAGAATATTTCAGCATTGAAGTGGTGGTTGTTTTACCATTAGTGCCAGTAATAATAATAATTTTTAAATGAGGATTTTTTTTAAGAATTTTTTCAATAATGTTTTTATCAATTTGCAAGATAAAATGTCCCGGCCAGGTTGAACCAGAACCTAGTTTTAAAGCCTGACTAATAAAATTAATCGCTTTGGCCAGTAAAATTTTTAAAAAAAACATAAATTAATTATATAAGATTATTTGTTGTTTGACATATTTCACATTGAGCGCAAGATTCTTATTCGCTCTTCAATTGGTGGATGAGTAGAAAATAAATTTACTAACCAATTAGTAGAGTTTTTGGAGTTTAATGGATTAACAATAAATAGATGACTCATTGAGGAAGGAATAAATCTTGATGATTGATAATGGCTGATTTTTTCTAAAGCATCAGCTAAGCCATGGGGATTTCGAGTCAAAAGAACAGCTGAGGCATCAGCTAAAAACTCTCTTTTTCTTGAAATAGCAAGCTGAATTAATGTGGCCACTATTGGCACCAAAATTAAACTAATAATAAAAAGAATTGCCAAAAGAGGGTTTTTTCTTTCTTCATTATCACTATGCTCTTTCCACCAGAGACTTCTCATTAACCAATCAGCGATGATACTAATTGCCCCAACTAATACTGAAACAATTGTTGCCAGTAAAATATCATAGTTTTTAATATGGGAAAGCTCATGAGCCACCACTCCCTCAATATCTGATCGATCAAGCATTTTAAGTAGTCCGGTTGTTGCGCAAACAACAGCATGTTGTGGATCTCTACCAGTGGCAAAAGCATTGGGCGCTGGATCATCGATCACATAAAGCTTTGGCATTGGCAAGCCTGCAGCAATTGTTAAGTTTTCAGTGACAGTATAAAAATCAAAATAATTTTTTTTTGATGCCGGTTTTGCGCCTAAACTCATCAAAACGATCTTGTCAGCAAAAAAATAACTGCCAATACTTGAAGCGGTAGAAATCAATAACCCTAAAAACAAATAAGTACCCGGAGAGTCAAAAAACTTACCAACTAAATAAAAAAAACCAGTAAAAAGGCCGACAAACAATAGCATTATTAACCACGTTTTTCTTTTATTTTGAGTAATTAATTGATATGGTGACATTATTAGAACTTAACGGTAACTTTTTTTCTTTCCTCCTCATTTGCCTCAAAAAACTCAAATGGTTTAAAACCAAACAGGTTGGCAATAATATTTGAAGGAAACATCTGAACTTTGGTATTAAAATCCAAAACATTAGTGTTGTAAAACTGTCTAGAATATGCCACCTTATCTTCGGTATCCTCAAGTTGTCTTTGCAACTCTCTAAAATTTTCGCTAGCCTGAAGTTGAGGATAAGCCTCAGCAACAGCAAATAATGATTTCAAAGCCTCAGTCAACTGATTATTAGCTTTGGCTTTTTCCTCAAGAGTCCCAGCCCTCATCAAATTTGATCGAGCTTTAGTGACATTTTCAAAAACTTCTTTTTCATGCTTGGCATAACCTTTAACGGTCTCTACAAGATTAGGAATTAAATCTGCTCGTCTTTTAAGCTGAACATCAATTCCAGATAAAGCTTCTTGAATTCTTGTTTTTAAAATTACAAAACCATTGTATTGGCCAACTAGATAAATAGCTAAAAGGATCAAAACCCCAACAATATAAAGCACCATAGTATTTTTAAAAATTTTTAATGGCGCGATCGACGGGTCTCGAACCCGCAACCTCATC
>JBNASR010000034.1:0-7502 GCA_049717425.1 Microgenomates group bacterium
ATTTTAATTTTAAATTTTGAATTTTAAATTTTTATGTCTAATGTCTTGACAACGATAAATATTGAGATGTTACATTTTTGGTGAAAAAAATTAAAAGCAAATATTATTCTTTAATCCTATTTTCAAAATTAAGTTAAAATAATATTAATGGCAAAAAAAATACATCAATCCAAAATCAACCACAAAACCAACCATACCCACAACAACAAATTTTACAAATGAAGAAAATTTTAAAATATACAAAAAGATGCTAAAAATATACTGAAGAAAAAATATTTTTGATTGTCCATATTTGCGATCAATAAAATTAATTGGCACTTCAACAATATTGGCTTTATTTTTAAGGGCAAAATCAAGAAGAGCAATTTGAAAAACATAACCAGAATAATCTTTAATATGATCTAAAGAATTATTTAAAATCCAAAATTTAATAGCTCGATAACCTGATGTCCAATCGTGAATCTTCAAATTCATAAAACCTAAACGAATAATCAAATTACCAAAAAAGGAAAAAATTTTTCTGTGTAATCCCCAATTTTTTGGAATAGAGCCGCCAGCTACATACCGAGCACCAATTACTAAATCAGCCCCTTTTTCGATTTCTTTTAACATTTTAGAAATGTCTTTTGGGTTATGAGAAAGATCTGCATCCATTTCAAAAACAACAAAAGGTTTGATATATTCTTTTGCGTATAGGAACGCCTGATAATAAGCTTTACCTAATCCTTCTTTTTTTGTCTCTAAAAGATAAAGTTTGTTTTGATATTTTTTTTGAAGTTTTTTAACAATTTTGGCAGTTCCATCTTTTGATTGACTATCATTAACTAAAACCTCAAGTTGCCATTTATCAAGATTTTTTTGTTGTTCAAAAATTTGCTCAATTAATTTTTCAATATTACCGGCTTCATTGTAGGTTGGCAAAATAATTAAGGCTTTTTTCATAAAAGATTTTTATAATAATTAATAGTAATTTTTAAACCATCTTCAAGATTAGTTTTTGGCTGCCAATTTAGAAGTTTTTTAGCTTTACTTATATCTGGTTGTCTTTTTTCTGGATCATCAACTGGTAAAGGTTCTTTAAATATAATTTTACTTTTTGAATTAGTTAGTTTTTTAATCACTTGCGCATATTCCAAAACTGTGTGCTCTTCAGGATTACCAAGATTAACTACTTGCTGATTAGTATTTTTTTCAGTCATTAATTTATAAAGACCATCAACTAAATCATCAATAAAACAAAGAGATCGAGTTTGCTTACCACTTCCATAAATTGTTATTGGCTCATTTTTTAAAGCTTGACGGATAAAATTAACAACCATTCGCTGATCATCTATTCTCATCTTTGGACCATAGGTATTAAAAATTCTGGCAATCCGGGCATCAACTTTTTCTTTTCGCCAATAATAAGAAACAATTGTCTCAGCAAATCTTTTTGCTTCATCATAAACAGCTCGAGGACCGATAGGATTGACATTGCCAAAATATGTCTCTTTTTGAGGATGAATCAAAGGATTACCATAGACCTCGGAAGTTGAGGCAAATAAAAATTTAGCTTGGTGTTTTTTTGCTAAATCTAATAATTTAAAAGTTCCTTGAGTATTAACAAGCATTGTTTCTCTGGGTAAACTATGATAACTAATTGGACTATGATGATTAGGTGAGGCTGGTGAGGCAAGATGATAGATTAAATCAAAATTAAAAGTTAAAAGTGAAAAATTAAAAGTTAAAATATCATCATTGATAAATTGAAATCTTTTATTTTTTAAAAAATCTTTTATATTTTCATATGAACCAGTAAGAAGATTGTCAATAACAACAACATCATCCTTTTTTTCTAAATGAAACTTAGTTAAATGACTACCAATAAAACCAGCGCCACCAACAATTAAAACTTTCATAAAGTTTATCTGCCAATTGAATAATATTTAAATCCTAATTTTTTCATAAGTTGTGGATCATAAATATTTCTTCCATCAAAAATCACTGGATGTTTTAATAATTTTTTTACCTTATTTAAATCAATCTGCTTAAACTCATTCCACTCAGTAACAACCACTAATTGATGGGCGCCATTAATCGCCTCATATGGATCTTTGGCATAGTTTATTTTTTCACCAAAAATTTTTTTAGCATTTTTTACTGCTTCTGGATCATAAGCGGTAATCTCAAAACCATTTTTTAAAAGATTTTCAATTAAAAAAATAGAGGGCGCAAATCTCATATCATCAGTGTTTGGTTTAAAAGCCAACCCCCAAATCGCAATTTTTTTTCCTTGATTGAATTTTAAAATTTTTTTCAAAAAATTTTCCTTTGCTTGATAATTAATTTTTTCAACAGCCTCAAGAAGTAAAGTATCAATTCCTAATTTTTTTCCGGTATCAATTAGTGCCATCACATCTTTTGGAAAACATGATCCACCATAACCAACTCCAGGATACATAAATATTCTTCCAATTCTTTTATCAAGACCAACTGCCTCCAAAACTGCCTCAACATCAGCGCCAGTTTTCTCACAATAAAAAGAAATCAGATTAGCAAAAGATATTTTTGTTGCCAAAATCGCATTTGATGTATATTTAATTAATTCAGCTGAGGCTAAATCAGTAATAACTTTTTTTCCTTCAATTGGTTGGTGAAGTTTTAAAAGCAGCTCAGTTGCTTTTTTTGATTCAGAGCCAATCACCACTCGGTCAGCATTGATGGTATCTGAAATCGCTGTTCCTTCACGCAAGAACTCGGGACAAGAGGCAACGGCAAACTGAGCATTTTTAGGTGCATGTTTTTTTAAAATTAGCTCAATTTTTTTATTTGTACCAACCGGTACTGTGCTTTTGCACGAAACAACGGTAAAATGATTGCCTAAATTTTTAGCAATATTTCTGGCAACTTCAAAAACCCCAGTTAAATCAGCCTCACCATTTTCCTTTGGTGGAGTACCAACAGCAATAAAAACAACTTCTGATTTTTTAATTGAAGAATAATCTAAACTAAAAAAAATCCGCTGAGCTTTTAAGTTTCTCTGAAGTAGTTCTTGCAAACCTGGTTCATAAATAATTGGATCACCATTTTTCAATTTTTCAATTTTTTCTCGACTTCGACCAATAACATAAACAGTGTTACCAAAATCAGCAAAAACACAAGCCGTAACTAAGCCAACATATCCATGACCAATAATGGTAATTGTCATAAAATGAAAATTTTAAATTCTTAACTCTAAATTTTCAATTGTTTTTTTATTTCTCTTAATCCTTCCTCAAATGTCTTCATTTTCCAAAAATTATTTTTTTTAGAACGAATATCTGAGTATTGTGGCAAACCTGGTTTTGCTTTTATATACTCTTCAAAACTAGTAGTACCGATCAAACTTTTATCTAAATTAAAAATTTTAGCAACAGTAATTGCTGCTTGATAAGGAGAAAGCGCTTGAGAGCCAACCAAATGAAATACATCATTGGCAAAATTATTAATTAGATATTTTAATCCATAGGCAATGTCATCAATAAATGTCGGCGTCATTAAAGAATTAGTTATCATTTTTAATGGTTTTTTTTCTTCCAAAAACATTTTAAAAGTGCGAAAAAAATCGCGCTTTTTTTCAAATGCTGCTCGATAGGGATAAGAGATGCGAACAATCATCCCATCATTTTTAACAATTTCTTCTGCTTGATATTTTGTTTGTCCATATACACCAACGGGGGAGGGAATTGAGTCCTCAAAGTATGGTGGATTTTTTCCATCAAAGACAAAATCTGTAGAAATGTAAATAAATTTTTTCTTTTTGTGAAAAACATTCTCAAAAATATTTCTTGTCCCTTCAACATTTATTTTATGTGCTAATTCTTTCTCCTCATTGGCTTTGGCAACATTAGTATAAGCTGCTAAATGTAAAAAAATATCAAAGTTTAAATTTTTCAGCACCTTAAAAACTTGGTCTTTTTGAGTAATATCCATTTGTTGACTTGATAAAGAAATAAACTCAAATTCATCATCCAATAATTCAATAATTCTTGAACCAACTAATCCTTGAGCTCCGGTAATGGCAATTTTAAGCATAGCTTTAAAATTTAAATCATCGCTGATGATATTGTTTTTTATAATAATCCAAATACTCTCCAGTTTTTATTTTTTTCCACCAATCTTGATTTTTTAAATACCAATCAATTGTTAATTTTAAACCAGTATCAAGATCCACCTCAGGCCGCCAACCTAATTCCTTGTTAATTTTACTCCAATCAATCGCATAACGGCGATCATGACCTGGTCGATCTTTAACATACTCAATAAAACTTTCATCTTTCTTCATAATTTTTAAAATTTTTTTTACCACTTCAAGATTTGAAACACTATCATCTAAACCGCCAATAAAATAAGTTTCACCAATTTTTCCTTTATGTAAAATCAAATCAATAGCTCGACAATGATCTTCAACATAAAGCCAATCTCGAACATACAATCCATCCCCATATATTGGCACTTTTTTTCCTTCAATAATATTAGTAATTGCCAACGGAATAAATTTTTCTGGAAAATGATATGGACCATAATTATTTGAGCAATTTGAAATCGTCACTGGCAGTCCAAAAGTGATATGATAAGCTCTAACTAAATGGTCAGAAGCGGCTTTTGAGGCTGAGTAAGGACTGCGAGGATTGTAAGGAGTTTTCTCATTAAATTTTTCTTTTGTATTAAGTGATAAAGCTCCAAAAACCTCATCAGTTGAGATATGATGAAATCTAATCTTGCCATTTTTTAATGCAGCCTCAAGTAAGATATAAGTTCCCTCAATGTTTGTCTTGATAAAAGGTGCGGGATCTAAAATTGAGCGATCAACATGAGACTCAGCCGCAAAATGAACAATCACATCAATATGATTTTCTTTAATTACGCGATCAACCAATTGAAAATCGCCAATATCACCATAAACAAATTGATAATGAGAATTTTTTTCAACAGCTTTTAAATTTTCTAAATTTCCAGCATAAGTTAATTTATCTAAATTGACGATTTTATCCTGGGGATATTTTTTTAACCAATAAAGAATAAAGTTACTGCCAATAAACCCAGCTCCACCAGTCACCAAAAGTTTCATAGATTTATTATAAATCAAAAATTTAATAATATTTTTTTACTTTTAAAAACCAATTACAAAAATTACAGTCAGGATCTTGATCAGGAATAGGTCCTTCAAGGACTTTAACAGCTTTTTCAATTCTTTTTTTGATATCGAAGGTTTTTCTTTCAATTTTCACAATATGAATTATCATCGGAAAACCGTTGGAAAGCTCAATGCTCATTTCAGGAAAAAAATAAATTAAATAACCAAAACCAGCTATTTTCAAATGATTTTCCTCAAGTAAAAAAAGATATTCATCAATTTGATTTTGATAGGCAGATAAAATCTCTTTTTCTCGAGGATCAGATGAGGTAGTTTTAAAATCAACTGGAATATACTCACCTTTATCATTAACTAAACATTCGTCAAGTTTTCCATAAAAACCAAATTTTTCATTAAATCTATAAAAATAAGTTTCTTTAAATGGATTTTGTAGTTTGCCCTCAATTTTTCCATCAATTAAGGGTGGCAGTTGATTTTTTTGCCGGTAATTGTCAAAATATTTTTTTAATATATTATCAAAACGATTAGCTAATCTTGATTGAATTCCCTCAGGTTGCTTAATTCCCTGATTGTAAGAAAGCCAAAAACAACGAGGACAACGATTTAGCTCTTCAATTGCCGAATGAGATAACCATTTGGTTTTTTTCTTTTCTGTTTTTACATTAATATCATTTGAAAATAAATCTTGCTGCGAAGACATTTTTTTATTATATCAGTTTTTGTGAAATTTTTTATTGATTAAGTTTTCCAAAATCTGCCAGCGATTTTTTTTAATCTCATATGGAACATCATCTTTCATTACTTTAGTAGCTGCTGTCATTGGTCGGGGAGAGTACATGGCAATATAAGCTTTTTCAAAGCCAACTTGCTTGCAAAGTTTAACTGTGTTTTCAAACTCCTCATCTGTTTCGCCGCAGAAACCAACAATAATATCGGTTGTTATTTTTAAATCTTTAATTTTTAATTTTAATTTTTCAACTAAGTTTAAGTATTCTTGGGCGCTATACCAGCGATTCATTCGCTTTAGAACTTGATCATCACCTGATTGAACTGGCAGATGAATAGTACGGGTAATATTTGGGTATTTAGCAATTACTTCAATTAATTCATCAGAAAAATCCCAAGGATTAGATGAGACAAAATCTACTTTTTTAAAGCCCATTTTTGCAACTTCTTCCAAAAGATAAGGAAAAAGTGTTGGAATACGATAACGACCGAGATGTTTGACATAAACTGGTTTCAACTCTCGATCAGCAAACTTTGTTTTTAAGCTTTTTATTTTTGTTTTTTCAAAATAAACTTTGTTTAGATCTCTCATTACCTGAATATTCTTTTCACCTAAAATCAAATCAGCCCCATAAGAATTAACATTTTGACCAAGTAAAGTCACTTCTTGATAACCAGTCTCTTTTAATTTTTTTGCCTCAGCAATAATATCTTCAAATGGTCGACTAATCTCTCGTCCACGAGTAAAAGGAACAACACAAAAAGTACAAAAATTATTGCAACCATTAGATATTGGTATCCAAGCATGAGTTTTATTAGTTCTTATTGGTTCATTATCAAAACCTACCTCCTCAATTGGTAAAAACTCATCAACCTCAGGCATTCGCTCTTTTAATTTTTGCAGTAATTTTCCTGTTTTATCACGATAAGCAACACCAACCATACAACCAGTAATAATAATTTTCAATTTTGGATTTTTGATTTTTAGTTTTGATAAATTGCGAACTAATCCGTAAACTCTATCCTCAGCTGATTGACGAACCATGCAGGTGTTAATAACCACATAATCAGCATCTTGATAATTTTTAGCTGGCCACATCCCTCGGGCTTGAAAAGCAGCGGCAATGCGCTCTGAATCAGCCTTATTTTGCTGACAACCAAAGGTTTTGATAAAATATTTCATATGCTATATTATATAAAAATTAAAAAAAATTAACTGAGTTGATAGGATTTTTAGGAGTATAATTTTAAATTTATTAGAGCTTATTTTTTATTAAGTTTTTCGATTATTACTCAAAAAAATTCACTTTATCATCTGCTATAATTTATCTATTCCTTTTGCCGCAGTGGCGGAATTGGCAGACGCGCAGGATTTAGGATCCTGTTCCCATTTACGGGAGTAGAGGTTCAACTCCTCTCTGCGGCACAAAATTTATGAACAATTACTACAATCAAAAATTTTTCATCCCAAAAGTAAACGAAAAAGATATTATCATCGGCAAGATTGATCGCTGGGAAGCTCATAAAAAAGCTATCCTTCATAGAGGATTCACAGCTATTCTAAAAAACAAAGATAATTTGGTTCTTCAATTAAGAAAACACATTGTCTTTGATAGGTGCTGGGATTTATCATTTTCTTCGCACCCCTTAATCATTGACG
>JBNASR010000035.1:0-7469 GCA_049717425.1 Microgenomates group bacterium
AGTCAAGAGTTTTATCCCCAATATTATCTTATTCGATCATTGCCAAAAACAAAAGGTCAGCCAGAGCAGATAGAAAAAGGAAAAATTAGTTTTGATCTGCCAAAAGAGTTAGTTGATCAATCAACTTACAGTTTTAAATTAAAGTTAAAAAATCAAGGTCAGGGATTTTGGTACAGTGGCGATTATCAATTACAAGTTGATTACCAGTTAGGTCAGGAAAAAACTGAGATTTTGTTTGATAATTTAGATGAAATTGCTCCCAATCAAGAAAAAGAGATCAGTTTTTATTTAAAAACCAAAGATCAAGGAAAAGTCAAGCTTATGTTTTCTTTTTTGAAAAACGGTAAAAAAATTTTAGAAAGCGAAAGTTGGCAATTTGATATCTTGGCTTTGCCAAGCCTTAAATTTGAAGTCAATTATTGGCCTTGGGGAAAAGGCGAGGGTGAGGTGGAGGTGCAGATTTTTGATTGGCAGGAAAGATTGGTTTTTAAGACAAAAGCTAATTTAAAAGAAGGTATTGGGAGAATAGAAAAAATCAAAAATATCACTTTAAATGATCTCTATCGAATTGTTATCCTTAAAAAAGGCTATTTACCGCGTCAATACTACTATGTTTTTCATCCAGAAGAAAATGAGATAAAGTTTAAAAAATTACTGCCTTTTGACTTAAATGCCGATGGTCAGTTTAACTTTCAGGATTTTTTTTGGTGGATGAAATGACTTTTATTAATTTTTTGTTTGATTTTTTATTGATTCAAGGATTTGATTGACTTCTTCATCGCTGGCTAAATAGTAGTGTCTGACAATTTTTTTGTTTTCAAATTCGTAAATTAGAGGAATACAATATGGGATATTGACATTAACTATCTCTTGATCATTTAGATTTTCTAAATATTTCACTAGGGCGCGAATTGAGTTGCTATGGCCAGATAAGATGATGTTTTTTCCTTCATAAAGCTTTGGTTCAATTTCTTTTTGAAAATAGGGAATGACTCGGTTGTAGGTATCTTTTAAAGATTCACCATTGGGTGGGGCGACATCATAGCTTCTTCGCCATAAAGCCACTTGTTTTTCACCATATTTTTTGACTGCTTCAGGTTTTTCTTGACCTTGAAGGTCCCCGTAATGGCGCTCATTTAGATGCCAGTCTTTGATAATTTTTAAATTTTCTTGATTAATTTCTTTTAAAACAATTTCCAATGTTTTATAACTTCGCTTTAATACTGAAGCATAAGCAAAATCAAAATGAATATTTTCTTTTTTTAATCTTTGGGCGTATTTTTTGGTCATTTCGACTCCCTCAGGCGCCAAATCAATATCAGTCCAGCCAGTAAAGCGCTTGGTCCATTCAGTTTGACCGTGGCGAATAATTACTAAATGGTTCATAATTTTTATAAATTATTTTCAATTTCAATTAATCGATTATATTTTGCCAGTCTTTCGCTGCGACTCATTGAGCCGGTTTTGATAAAGTCAGCGCTTGAGGCATAAGCTAAATCAGCAATAAATGAATCTTCAGTTTCTCCTGAGCGATGAGAGACAATCACTTTCCAACCATTGTTTTTAGCTAAATTTATTGCTTGAGCAGTCTCAAAAATTGTCCCAATTTGATTAGGCTTGATTAAGACAGAATTGGTTGCTTCCTCTTTGATACCTTTTTTTATTAAGTTTGGATTAGTGGTGTAGAGATCATCACCAACAACCATAGCATCAATTTCCCGAGTAAATTTTTTAAATCCATTCCAATCATTTTCTTCAAATGGATCTTCAAAAGAAAATATCTGATATTGATTTTTTAAATTTTTATAATAAGCAATTAATTCATTAGTAGTTAATTTTTTGCCCTCTTTTTTGAAAAAATAAGTGCCATTTTCATAAAACTCAGAGGCAGCACTATCAATTGCCAGGTTAAAATCTTTTCCATTTTGATAATTGATTTTTTTAGCCGACTCAAGAATGACCTCAAAAACTTCTGTATTGTTTTTTAGAGCTGGCGAATAGCCACCTTCATCACCAACCAAAGTAGAAAAACCTTTTTCCTTTAAGTTTTTGTCTAATTGGTGAAAGATTTCGCTTGCCACTTGGACAGCTTGGCTTGGTGAATTTTTAGTTGGAGAGATCATAAACTCTTGAATATCAAAGTTCCATGAAGCGTGTTTTCCGCCATTTATCACATTTACCATTAAGCGGGGAAAACTGGGTTTTTTGCCAGCAAAATAAACTTGATTTAAGACCTGCCATAAGGGTTTTTTTGTTGCTAAAGCAAAAACTCGGATTAACGCTTGAGAAACTGATAAAATCGCATTAGCACCAAGATAAGATTTATTTTCAGTGGCATCAATCTCAATCATTAATTTATCAATTTTTTCAAATGATGCTTCATCAATTTCTTGACCAATAAGTTTTGGAGCAAGAATTTTATTGACATTTTCGACAGCTTTTTTGACTCCAAAGCCAAAGTAGCGATTTTTGTCATTGTCTCTTAATTCAACTGCCTCATGTGATCCAGTTGAGGCGCCAGATGGCACTGATGAGCTGGCAAAAACATCATTATCCAAAAATACAAAGGTGCGAATGGTTGGGTTGCCGCGAGAGTCAAGAATCTCAATTGCTTTAACTTGGGCGATCTTCATAAATTTATTTTAACAAATTTTTAATTCTCTCTTTAATTTCATTGTTTTGCGCTTTTGTAAAATAGCTGCCAGGGCAGATGACATCAGGTAAGAATTTCTGAGATTTAATAAAAGAAATTGTTTGATCATTGACAGCGCCATCGAGAAAGATTAAAGACCTATAATTTAGATTTCTTAATTGTTCAATTTTTTTTATTGTTTGAGGTACAAAAGGACTTCCTTGAGCGCCAGGATAAACTGACATTATTTGAATTGATTTGATTGATTTTAGATTATAATCTTTAGCTAAATTATCAATTTCATCTTGAGGGTTAATTGCTAATCCGATAGTAAAAGGAAAGTTTTTATTAAAAAGCAGAGGATCTGGTCTTAGATCATAATGAATAAAAATATTTTTTATTTTTATTTTTTTTTCCTGGGAGAGATTTTTTAGTTTTTCAATAATTGGTTGATAGTCCTTAATCATTAAATGAAAATCATAGAAATTATTGGCGACTATTGATTGATTGTTTTTAATATTTGCTAAAAAGTCATCAACAGAGGCAGTTTTGTTTTTAACATATTGTCCATCTGCAAAATCCAATTGAAACCAATTAAAAAATGCAGATAGTTTTTCAAGAGTTTTAAAATAATCGGAAACTTTTGACTCCAAAATTGAAGGACAGATTTGCATAGATTAATTTTAGCAAATTATGATAAAATCATCTTTATTATGGATAAAAGCAAAGTTCTTAAAAATTTAAAAGATTTTATTGCCATTGAGTCGGTTTCAACTGATAAAAGTCGATTTAGTGAGATAATAAAGGCGGCTGAGTTTATTAAAAAACAGTTAGATGATCTTGGATTCCAAGTTAATTTACACCAAAAAGATAACTGCCCACCTTTGATTATCGGAAAAAAGATCATCGATAAAAAAGCCAAAACTTTAGGTTTTTATGCCCATTATGATGTCCAACCTGAAGATCCAGTTGAGGCTTGGCAAAGCCCTCCTTTTCAGTTAACCTTAAAAAATGGCAAGCTTTTTGGTCGAGGTGTTGCCGATGATAAGGGGCATTTGCTGATTTTAATTGAGGCTGTTAGAAAAATTTCAGAGAACAGGGAAAATTTAAACAATAACTTAGTTTTTATTTTTGAAGGCGAGGAAGAGGTGGGGAGTGCTCATTTTGAGGAGTTGATTAAAAAAGATAAAGATTTAAAAGATGTTGATGTTTTTTATGTGGTTGATATGAATGTAAAAGACAAAAAGACACCGCAGATTTTCTATGGTTTGCGAGGTATTTGTGAGTTTGAGTTAAAAGTCAAAGTGGCTGATCACGATCTTCACTCAGGAGTCTATGGCAATCTTGTTCACAATCCAGTTCAAGTGATTGCCAATCTTTTAACCAAGATAAAAAATGACAAGTTAAAAATAAATATTCCTCATTTTTATGATCAGGTAAAAAAAGTATCAGCAAAAGAAAAACAATTACTAAAAAAGTCTGGTCCATATGAGGCAAAAATCTATCCTTCATTTGATGTTAATGGGATAATTGCTGGTTATACAAATGAGGGAGTGAAAACAATTATTCCCTCTCAAGCGACTGTCAAATTTTCCTTTCGCTTAGTACCAGACCAGGATTATAAAACAATTGAAAAATTAGTAATCGATTTTATTAAAAAAAATCTTCCCAAAGACATAAAGTATGATTTAAAGACTTTTTATGGTAGCAATCCTTTTTATACGAGTTTGGATAATGTTTTTGTTGAGAAAACAAAAAAAATCTTAAGTCAAGTTTTTGGTAATGAAACCTTGATTAATCGCTCTGGTGGCTCAGTGCCAGCGGCTGAGATTTTATCACGGGTTTTTCAAAAACCAGTAATTTTGCTTGGGTTTATTTTGCCTGATGCCAATCTTCATGCTCCTCAGGAAAATTTTGATGAGGAGATGTTTTTCAAGGGGATGGAAGCAATGGAAAAGCTGATACAAGAGTAAAAATTATAGATTTTAAATCTTGATATTTCATTTCTTTATTTTATTATTTATTTTAATGGATGAGGAAGTTTTGTATCACCTTGGTTTTTCTCATTTTTTAGGGATTGGGCCAGTTAAGTTTGCTTTTCTTAAAAACCATTTTGGATCAGCAAAAAAAGCTTATTTGGCTCAAGAAAAAGAGTTAAAAGAGCTTCTTGGTGAAAAATTAGGACAAAAATTTATTAAATTTCGTCAGTCTTTTGATTTGGGGAAAAAATATCAGGAGATTAAGAAAAAGGGGATAGATGTTATTTCAGTTGATGATGAAAGATATCCGCAGGATTTAAAAAACATCCCTGATCCGCCAATATGTCTATACATTATCACGAAACATAAAAATTTTTTTGCTCCGTTGGAGCCGCCTCGCAGTCGCGAGGTCCAAAGTTGCAAAAAATTTTATGTTTCGCGAACCACTCTTTTTAATAAAATTATCACTTTTGCCATTGTTGGTACCCGTCAACCTACTTCATATGGATTGACTGTGGCAAAAAAATTTAGTTTTGAATTGGCAAAAAATGGTTTTGTGATTGTGTCGGGTATGGCTTATGGGATTGATACGGCGGCTCATTGGGCTTGTCTTGAGGCTGGTGGTAAAACAATTGCAGTTTTGGGATGTGGGGTGGATGTTGTATATCCAGCAGCTAATCGTGATCTTTATGAAAAAATTATTGAGGCCGGTGGGGCGATTATTTCAGAGTTTCCTCCAGGTCAAACAGTTTTAAAAGGACTTTTTATTTCTCGAAACCGGATTATCTCTGCTTTATCAAAAGGAGTGATGGTGGTTGAAGGAGAGGAAGATTCAGGAGCCCTAATTACAGCTCGCTACGCTGCTGAGCAGGGAAAAGAGGTGTTTGCGCCGCCGTCACCAATTACCTCAAAAATGTCAGCGGCACCAAACTTACTTTTAAAACAAGGAGCAAAATTAGTCACCTCAATTGAGGATATTTTTGAAGAGTTTAATATCAAAATTAGCCCAAAAAAAGAGCAGAAATTAAAAGAAAATTTAAATGACTCAGAGAAAAAAATTTTTGAGATTTTAAAAGAAAAGCCACTTTTAATTGAAGATTTAGTCTCAGCTCTTCAACAGCCAATTGACCAAGTGTTAAATACTTTGTCATTTCTTGAGATTAAAGGAGTGGTTAGAAAAAATGAACAAAATTATTATGAGATTAATCAATATTAATTTTTAATAAGAGTAAAAAGCTTTATCCCCAGTCCTAAAGCAATTTTTTTGGCAGTTTTTAGCGTTGGGTTAGTTATACCTTTTTCTACTCGATATAATTGAGTTCGATCGATACCGCAGCGAAGGGAAAGTTGTTCTTGGGAGACTTTTTTTCTTTGGCGAAATAGAACAATTTTTTTTCCTATTTTTTTAGGAAAATGTTTGTCCATTTTTAAAATAGAGGAATTTTAAAAATTGTAAAAAAAGCAAAAAAATCTTGTCCACTGCATATAACCTACAAAAATGAAGATTTAGATTGTTATAATAAGAAAAAAATTTTTTTATTCATCAAGTTTTTTAAGTCGGCGTAGATATTTTTCCTCAAGTTTATAGTGTGTTTCAAGAAATTTATCAACAATGACTTTGGCTTTTTCAAGGTCAAGATAATCAGCAGGCAAGGCTAAGACATTAATATGGTCATTTTCTCGAGCATGGACAATTTGATTTTCATCAAAGCCTAAAGCTGCTCTTATTCCTTTAAAGCGATTAGCAGCAATAGCCACTCCCACCCCTGATCCACAGATAACAATTCCCAAATGATTTTCTGGATTTTGTAAGACTGCCTGAGCCACTTTTTTGGCAAAGTCTGGATAATCATCGTTTGGATCATATTCATAAGCGCCAAGATCTTCAATCCGGATATCTTTTTCATGAAGATACTCAATGATTTGATTTTTTAGATTAAAACCGCGATGATCAGCACCAATAAAGATGGTCATATAATTAAATATAAAATATCAAATAGCAAATATCAAATATTCAATAATCAATTCTAAAACAAACTTTTTAAGTTTTTAGTTTGATAACAAATATCTAATTTCGAATTTTTTAAACTAAAAATTTTAAATTGTCAATTGATTTTTTAATATTAAATAATTTCTTTAAAGTTTCTTTTAAAAACTTCTGGCGAAAAATTTTGACTGTGGTTTTTGGCCTTTTGGCCAAGATCGTCTCTATATTTTTTATCAAAATAAATCTCAATGATTTTATCAGCAATATCATTGGGGTTGTTTGGGTCAACAAAAAGGGCATTGTTTTGGGCAATTTCTTGAAAAACTGGAGTTTTTGATAAAATTGATGGACAGCCTTGAGAGGCTGCCTCAAGAAAGGAAAATCCAAAGCCTTCATCGCGTGATATTAAAAGGTTACATCTTGCCTGTTTGTATAAATTTATTAGTGTTTGATCATCAACAAAGCCGGCAAAAATAAAGCGTTGATCACCTTCAATTTCTTTTAAAAATTCTTTTAATTCTTTATTCCAAGGATGGTCAATATTTATATCAGTAAAAAAATTTTTAGCGGTTTTAAAATTTTCAAAAACTCTGCCAGCAAAAATACAGGTGACATTGGCGATTTTGATAGCTTTGGCAAGATTGACTAAGTTTTTATTCCAAGTGGCGTCACCAACATAAAGACAGAAGTTTTTTTCTATATTATCTTGAAGGAATCTTGACTTAAAGTCGAGTTCACTTGAAGAATCTAGTGATTGCGGTGAACCCAAACTACGCTTCGCTAGATTTCTCGCTTCGTTCGAAATGACAGAAAGAGGATTTGAAAATGATTTAGGTAAACATGGATATATAACTTTGACTTTATTTTCAGG
>JBNASR010000036.1:0-7397 GCA_049717425.1 Microgenomates group bacterium
CGTGGCCTAAATGAAGATTAGCATTAGCATTAGGGGGTGGCAAAATAATGGAAAATGGTTTTTTTCTTTGGTTAACTTTTGCCTGAAAAAAACCTTGCCTTTCCCACCACTTGTAAATTTTTTCTTCAAATTGTTTTGGTTGATAATTTTTATCCATATTGGTAATTTAATTATTATATAATATTTTCTTATGAACTGGCTTCAAATTTCACTTCAATGGTATGTTTATTTACTGATTATTGGCATAATTTTTTTTCCTTTAACAAAAAAAATTTTAGGCAAGTTTTCTTTTGATCTAGGTTATCCTTTTACCAAAACAATTGGTATTATTTTTATCTCTTACACAGCTTATGTGCTGGGAACATTAAAAATTTTGCCTTTTACTCGAGAATTTTTGTTTTTGATTATTGGTATTGCCATCTCACTTAATCTTCTCTTTTTTTTTAAAGAAAAAAGATCTTCATTAAAAAATATTTATTCAGTTATACCTATAATTGTCATTGAAGAAATAATCTTTTTATTCTCGTTTTTGTTTTGGACATTTGTCCGTTCTCAAGAACCCTCAATTCAGTCATTGGAAAAATTTATGGACTTTGGTTTTATCAACTCTATTTTGCGCACTGAATTTTTTCCGCCAAAAGATATGTGGTATACTCCTGAATATATTAATTACTATTATTTTGGTCATTTAACTGGCGCTTTTTTAATCAAGCTAACTAACATTTTACCTTCAATTGGTTACAATCTAATCTTAGCAACTATTTTTGCTTTAGGCATAACTGAGGTTTTTTCAATTGTTGCCAATATTATCAATGCTTTTGAACAAAAAATCAATCAATGGCAAACTATTATCTATGGTCTTATTGGCGCTTTTCTTGTCAATTTAGGCGGTAATCTCCACACCATTTATCTTTTTACTACTGGTTATCCAACCAATGATAATGTCCCTCCAATTCCATTTTGGAAAATTCTCTCCTCATTTAACCCCAGCGCCTACTGGTACCCCAATGCCACTCGATTTATCCCTTACACTATCCATGAGTTTCCTTCATATTCTTATGTGGTGGCTGATCTTCATGGTCATGTTTTTGATATTCCTTTTGTTTTGCTTACTTTAGCTTTATTATTTTTGCTTTATCAAAAAATTAAAAATAAGATTTTTGACTTCAATTTTCTTTTAAAAATTATTTTTTTTGGTTTTTTAACAGCGATTCATTATATGACCAATGCTTTTGATGGTCCAATTTATCTTTTGCTATTAAGTTTGGTTTTTTTTATTAATTTTGGCTTTTCAAAAGCTTTTTTTTACTCAATTGCTGCTCTTTTTTCTTCGTTTATTATTTTTTCTACTCCTTTTTCTTACTATTTTTCTCCATTTGTTTCAGGAATAGGTGTCAACTGCGCCCCAAGTTTTTTGACAAAAATTGGCAAGATTGGTCCGTTTTTATTTGAGGCAGGCAACTGCCAGATCTCAGCTTTGTGGATGCTTTTTATTCTTTGGGGATTTTTTTGGATAAACTTTATTTTATTTTTGTTATTAAAAAACAATCAAAAATTCTCACAATCCTATCTTAATTACTCAATTACCAATTACTTAATTACTCTTTTCTCCTTTGGTACTTTTCTTATTCTTATTCCTGAGTTTTTTTATATTAAAGATATTTATCCCGCTCATTTTCGAGCCAACACGATGTTTAAGCTTGGTTATCAAGCCTTTATTATGATGGGAATTGCCTCAACAATTGTTTTTTTTCAATTAAAACAATTAAAAAAAAGATTGTTTATTTTTATTTATTCAATCTTCCTGGTTTTTATTTTTATTTATCCTTTTTTTGCCATTCCTTCTTATTATGGAAAACTAGATAAAACGCCAAATCTCGATGGCGCCAATTGGCTAAATAATAATTATCCTCAAGATAAAGAAATTGTTGATTGGCTAAATCAAAATGTCACTGGTCAGCCAGTGATTCTTGAAGCTCAAGGCGACTCATATACTGATTATGAGAGAGTCTCTGCTTTTACTGGGCTGCCAACTGTGGCTGGTTGGTGGGTCCATGAATGGCTTTGGCGCGGAAACCCTGATTTTGTTGGAAAAAGAATTCCTGATATTGTTAATATCTATGAATCAGAAGATATCAATTTAACTCAAGATTTAATAAAAAAGTATCAGATAAAATACGTCATTATTTCTACCTTAGAAAAACAAAAATATCCTAATCTCAACGAAGTTAAATTTAGTCAGATAGGTAAAGTAGTTTTTCTGTCAACCAACAATCTTGGAGCCATATATCAAGTTGAATAAATTTCTTCTTGACAAAAAAAATTTTTTTTGCTAACTTAATAATCGAGCATTACTACTCGTCGACACCCTTAATTCGAGCGGTAGTGATGCTCTTATTTTTTTATAAATGATATAAGGTAACTGGAATTTTTAATTTTTTTTTAGCAATCTTCTTAAACTGATCGGCAACAAAATCAATAAGCTCATTTCTCGTCTTTGATTGCTTATATTCAAACTTCCGTTGAGGTTTTTGCGAAAAGACAAAATGATTCATAACTTAATGATAAAAGATTTAAAATCATTTGTCAAGACCTATAAATTTTTTTACTCTAATTATAGGATAACCTATAGTATAATATATTAAAATTAGATTATTTTATCAATCCGAATAAAATTATCCAAAATATGTGGATAACTTTGTTTTTGATTTTTAATAATAAAAATTTTATAATAGCTAAATGAATTTTTCGCTATTAACATACAATACTCTTTTTAATAGCGGAGTAGCTGATTTAAAAAAAATTGTTTCTCGCTATTTGCCTGATTTTATTTGTCTTCAAGAATTTTTAATTGATGAAAATAATATAAAAAACATTGAAAAACTTGGTTATAAAATGGCTGAATATAATAACTCTTTTATTAAGCTAAATGGAATTTATGGCGTAATCACCTTTTATAACAAAAATAGATTTCAATTATTAGAAAATGGCTTTTTTGACTTATCAAAAAATATTAGTGAATATTTTTATAATATTTTTAAATTTTTACTTGATAATAAATATCAACCACGAACAGTTCTTAAAACTGATTTTTTACTAAAAAAAACTCAAAAAAAAATTTCTCTCATTAACCTTCATCTTTTTGTGGTTGGCACAAATGAGGCTCGCCTTTCAAGTTTAAAAAAAATTCTGAATCAGCTTGATTTTAAAAAGCATCAATCAATGATCATCTGTGGTGATTTTAACTATTATCCTTATCGAAGACGAAAACTTGAAGTTTTGATGAAAAAATTTGGCTTTTCTGAGGCAACTAAAAAAATCTCCCAAACAATCAATCCTTTAAAAAATAAAACAATTATTAACCAATATCTGCCAATTCAAAAATTTTTGCTTCCTTTATTTAAAAAATTTTTTGCTAAATCACTAAAAATTGATTATATTTTTTATCGGAATCTAAAAAATATAAAAACAATAAAAATCGAAAATCATTATTCTGATCATTATCCAATATTAAGTTATTTTAAAATTTAATTTTAGGTGATCTCCTTTAAAAATTTTTTATAGAGTTTTTTAATTTTTAATAAATAATTGTTCAATACTTCTGAAATTGTTTTTTTATTTTCATCATTATAAAGCTGTCCTCCCATTTCATAATCAAAAATCTTTTGGGTAATTTCTTTATTGGATAACAATCTTTTTGCCGCTGCTAAAAAATATTTATAAAAAAATTTAATTTCGCCTTCTTTTTTTATTCTTCTTAAAGAAAAAACCACTGGTGAGTTTTTAATAAATTTTATTTTTACTCCCCAATCAGAAACTCGCTGAATTAACTCATGATCCTCTGAGATAAACAGTTTATCATTAAAGCCACCAATCAATTGAAAAAAGTTTTTTTCAATGATCACTGAGCCACCTAAGGAAAATTTTTTTGGTGTCATTTGAATAAATTCAATTAATAAATTAGCTAAATCAAAAAGAGGTTGATAAATCTTGTTTTTTTTATCTGGTTTAATAAAAGGAAGAAAAACTAAACCTTTATTTTTAAAAATATTTTTTTTAACTTTATATAAAAATGTTGGCTGAATTCGACTATCAGCATCTAAAAAAACTAAATATTGGCCTTGAGCTTTTTGAGCTCCAAAATTTCTTTGACTGGCAACATTTTTTTTGTCGGATTGAAAAAAAAATAAATCTAACTTTTTTTTATAAGCTAAAGCGATCTCTTTAGTTTTATCTTGAGAATAACCATCAATCACTATCACTTCAAAATCCTTTTCTTTTTGTCTGAATAAATCATTTAATAAGTTAGGTAAATATTTTTCTTCATTAAGGGTGGGTATAATAATTGAAAAAAATTTATTCATAAATTATTAATATTTATTATAATATATCAATGAAAATTTCGATAATTATTCCAGTTTATAATGAAGAAAAATATATTGAAAAAGCTTTAAATAGTTTGGTTTGCCAAGAAGAAAGAGCTGATGAAATAATTGTTGTTGACAACAATTGTACAGATAAAACAATTGAAATTGTTAAAAAATTTAAAAACAAACTACCTTTAAAAATTATCAAAGAAAAAATTCAAGGAATTACCCCTGCTAGAAATAAAGGTTTTAATAATGCTAATGGTAATATTTTAGTTAAATTTGATGCTGATGGTCAACTGCCAAAAAATTGGATAAAAAAAGTTAAAAATATTTTTAAAAAAGATAAAAAAATTGTTGCTTATTCTAATCATTTTTATTTATATGATATGAGATTTTTTAACCGCTGTCTTCTTCCTTCAATTCTTTATCAATTCTTTTTTAAGATTTTATCAGGCTATGGAGTGCTTTTAGGTCCTGCATTTGCTATTAGAAGAAATGTCTGGGAAAAAATTAAAAATGAAATCTGTCTAGATGATAAAAAAGTTCATGAAGATATTGATATAACAATTCATATTTCGCCATTTGGAAAAATATACATTGATAAAGAGTTAATTATTAATGTCTCCTCAAGAAGAATTAAATATAATCCATTATCATTTTTTATAGTTTATCCAATCAGATTTTTACAAATGCTTGCCAGCCATCGAAAACAACTCAGTCAAGGTAGTGGCTTGCTCAGGTTTTTTATCTTCTCGAAACCGTTCCAATCGCGGAAAACGCAAAGCTAATCCTGCAGTGTGAACCGGTGATTTGGTTATCTCATCAGCGCGAATCTCCACAACAATTGCTGGCTCCAACCAGACATCACACTCCATTGTCTTATCAACTAAATAGTTAATTGGCTTACTTTTGATTTTAAACTTTTGACTTTTAACTTTTAACTGTCTCCATTCTTCATCGGTCAAGCCCGTACCAATTTTTGCCACTGTTAAAAATTGATCATTTTTTTCATCATAAACTCCTACCAAAAAAGCACCAATCCCAAAATCACTCCGTTTGCCTTTTCCTAAATCATAACCCATCACCAAACAGTCAATTGTGTCATTAATTTTTTCTGAATAACTTTTTTTATATTTTATCCAGTTCCATTCACGAGCTGCCGGTTTGTAAACACCAGTGATTTTTTTTGCCATAATTCCTTCTAAATTATTTTTGATTGCTTTTTCAAACAGCTCTTCAATCCTTAAAGCATTGTTTACTTTTTCTTGATTGGCAATCAAAACAACTTCATTTTTAACATCTTTTTTACTGATGATTGACTCTTCTAAAACTTTTCGTCTTTTGATAAATGGCTGATGAATAAAATTTTCCCCGTCCTTATATAAAAGTTCAAAACAAAAAAGACGCAAAGGAATTTTTTTTGATAATTCATCAATCCCATACTTTCTTTTTCGCTGGACAGTCTGCTGAAATGGTAAAAATTGATTATTTTGTGGATTATAACCAACTGCCTCACCCTCAAAAATGATCTCTTCAGCTTTAACTTGCTTTTTTACTCCCTCAACAATATCCGGATACATAAAAGTAACATCTTCAAGACTGCGAGAAAACAGCTTAACTTGTGAAATCTCTTCTACTTTTGACTTTTTATAATGAATTTGCAAACGAAATCCATCAAATTTTTCTTCAATCAAACATTCTCCAAGTTGTTTAATGATCTCTTGAGCTGAAGATAATCGCTCGGCTCTCATCATAATAATTGGCGTAAAAACTTTTGGCTCAATTTTTTTTAATGCCTCAACCCCTTTCTCTTTAACCAACCATCCCAGATAACCTAGTTCAGGCCTAACATGATAAGCAGATTCAAAAAGATGGCGCAAACTTTTATCACCTTTGATCATCCACGAATACGCATCAAGAATTGTCATATCAGAAAAACCCATCCGAATATTACCGGTTGGAATTCGCACTAAAAATTTTGCTGATAAAGGATCAAGTTGTCTAATAAGCTGAGACAATAAACTGATTTTAACTTCTTGACTACCCTCACCTGAGGCAGTAGCAATTTTATAAAAAAAGTCATAGACCTCATTAACTTCCATCTCTTTTTCCTCAAATGAGTAAAACTGCTTTTTAAAAAACTCAACTGTCTCACCTAAATCACCAATTTTTTTGTATTCTTTTTCAAAATAATTTTTTTCAATATTTAAGGCTAAAATTGCTGCTTTAATAATCATTTTTTCTGCCATCCCAAACTCAACTCCTTCATACTGCGGCCGCACTCTGCCCTGAAGTAAATAAACAACTTTCTCCAACTCTAAAGCTTCTAATTTTTGAAAAAGCTCAGCTAGAATCCGAGTGATTTCTAAACGAGAAGAGTTTTCACTAATTTCTTGAAAATATTTTGCCAACTGCGAGAATTTCATTAAGATACTACAAAAATTAATTTTTAATATATTTTTTCTTTAAAGAATTTAACATTACACCATAACATATCTTGCTGCTTTAGTGCTACCAACTTTTTTGATCAAACCTTTTTTGATCAGATCCTGAAGATCGCGAAGGACAGTATCCTCTGATATCTGAGGAAAAAGTTCTTTAAACATTGGATTTTGAATATAACCAACTTCTTGAATATATTCAACTAATTTCATTTGTCGCTCAGTTAAAAAAATCTGCTGTCCTCCAAACTTTTCTTTTAATTTGACATCTTTGGAAATTTTTAAAACTTTTTCTTTAATTTTTTCAAACTCAACAGCTGCTCCAAAGGTAAAGTATTCAAGCCAGGCAGTCAAATCACCGCTTGAGGCTTTTTGAAGATTGTGATAATAAGAAGCTGCATCTTTATCATAATACTCTTCAAGAGAAAAAAAACGGCGAATATCATAACCTCCCAAAAACAAAATCAAAGTTGCCAACACCCGAGCCACTCGACCGTTGCCATCAATAAAAGGATGAATTCTTACCAGCTCATGATGAGCAATCCCGGCTTTTAAGACTGGATGCAAGTCACTGTTTTCTTTATTT